>JAFDAJ010000039.1 GCA_019313915.1 Deltaproteobacteria bacterium | reverse complement strand
GCCGTCTTCACCGAGCAGGACGGCTTTGGACGAAGTGCTTCCACCGTCCAGCCCAATGACCGCGCGCACCGTTTCGGTGGTGACCTCGGGCTCGATGAACATCGGAATACGATAGGCGGACAAGAACTGTTCGAGCTCTAACTCGTCGCGCGCCAGTGGGGGGCCGGCGGCCTCACCGAGGCGCTCTTTTCGCCCTTCGGTGATGTAGCGGCGCAAACCATCGAGGCCCTTGTAGACGCCAACACCCGCAGGCTCGTGCATGCCGTACATGACCGCACCGTAAGCCGCGTAAAGCGCCGCATTGTCGGGCACCGAAATTAGTTCTTCAATCGGCACGTCCTTCGGGTAGTCGTAGCCGCGCTCGTCCCAAGTCTCCGGAATGCGCTTGCGCCAACACTCCTGAAGGAACGGAAGAAACGTGTTCGGGCCGCCCAGCAGTAGCACCTTGTGTCGAAGCGTGTTGCCGCGTGTGAGGACCGAGAGGTTCTGCATCACGATGGCATCTGCGAGCGAGCACATGACCTCGTCGGCCGGAATGCCGGTCTTCACGAGATTGACGATGTCCGTCTCCGCAAACACGCCACACTTCGCCGCGACGTGGTGAAGGTGTGCGCCGTCGAAGTGGAGGTTCAGCGTCTCGTCGGCGGGCATGCCGACCTTGATCATGCACTTGTCGATGGTGGCGCCGGTCCCTGACGCGCACTTGTCGTTCATCGATGCGATGGCAGACTTGTCGCCCGTCTGCTTGTTCTCTTTGAAGACGATGATCTTCGCGTCCTGGCCGCCGAGCTCGACGACCGACCCTGCATCAGGGTGCAAGGTCTCCACGGCCAACGTCACCGCGTTCACCTCTTGGACGAATTTCGCGGCGAGGGGTTCCGCGAGTGGCGTCGCGCCTGACCCCGTGATGAAGGTCCGAACGTCGTCGCAACCGAGTTCCGTCAGGATTTGCTCGATGCGCACGAGGAAGTCGAGGAGGCACTCCGCTTGCTTGGTGTGATGACGCTGGTAATCACTCCAGATGATGTCTTTGGTCTCGGGATCGACGACGACCGCTTTCACGGTCGTGGACCCTACGTCCAAACCTACTATCGCTCTGTGCATAAGAACGCTTGAACCCTTCCCTCGTAAGGTCGCTGAGGTAACCACAAGCCTCGTTGAAAGTCACGCGACTTAGCTTGCAAATCGGGGACGTCGACGTCACACCTCGCGCTGCGGGCGCCTAGATCGTATAGCCCGACGCGGAGGGCTCGATGAGCAGGGTGTTGATCATTGGCGCGGGTGGCGTAGGCGGAGTCGTCACCCACAAATGCGCGGACGATAGAGACACGTTTTCCGAGATCGTTCTCGCCAGCCGAACGCTGTCGCGCTGCGAGAAGATCCAGAGGCAAGTGCGAGAGCTTCGCGGCCGTGAAATTGAAATTTCCCAGGTGGATGCCGATGACGTCGCACAGACGGTCGCCCTGATCAAACGAGTCCAACCAGCCCTCCTGATCAACGTGGCGCTCCCCTATCAAGATCTGCCCCTGATGGATGCCTGCCTGGGGGCCGGGGTCGATTACCTCGATACGGCCAACTACGAGCCACCGGACGAGGCGAAGTTCGAATACAAGTGGCAGTGGGCCTACCAGGAGCGGTTCGAATCGGCTGGAATCATGGGTCTGTTGGGGTCGGGCTTCGATCCGGGGGTGACCAACATCTTCTGCGCGTACGCCCAGAAGAACCTGTTCGACGAGATCGACTATATCGACATTCTCGACTGTAACGGCGGCGATCACGGCCACCCTTTCGCGACCAACTTCAACCCCGAGATCAACATCCGCGAAATAACCCAGCGTGGCCGCTACTGGGAGAACGGTGAGTGGGTGGAGATCGATCCGATGTCGCAGTCGCGTCTGTTCGATTTCCCCGAAGTCGGCGAGCGCAACGCATACCTGCTCTATCACGAAGAGCTCGAGTCTCTGGTGAAGCACATCGATGGGCTCAAGCGCATTCGTTTCTGGATGACATTCGGCGAGGAATACTTGACGCATCTTCGTGTGCTGCAGAACGTCGGCATGACCAGCATCCAACCGATCGACTACGAGGGCCGCAAGATCGTGCCGATTCAGTTCTTGAAGGCATTGCTTCCCGACCCGTCGACGCTTGGCGAGAACTACACAGGCAAGACCAGCATCGGTTGCCTGATCGAGGGCCGCAAGAATGGACAGCCCCGAAAGGTGTTGATCTACAACGTGTGCGATCACGAAGAGGCTTGGAAGGAAGTCCGCGCCCAAGCGGTTTCCTACACGACGGGCGTCCCAACGATGGTTGGCGCGAAGATGATGCTGACCAATCAATGGCGTGGGCGGGGCGTTTTCAACGTCGAACAGCTCGATCCCGAGCCCTTCCTCAAAGAGCTCGCCGTGCGGGGACTTCCCTGGCACGTCAAGGAGATGTAGTGCTCCCGTGCAGCCAGCTCGATCCAACTCGCGTCGATTCGCCGGCGTACGTGCTCGACCTCGGCGTGCTGGAGCGCAACTTGGAACTGCTTGCGCACGCTCAGCGCGCTGCGAGACGATCCGGTACTCCGATCACGTCATCTTCAACTCGCCGTCGCAGATCGATCGATTCCGGGCGATCATCGATGAGCACGCATCGGGGACTAGCTTTGGCCTCCGCATCAACCCCGAACACTCCGAGGTCGACGTCGCGATCTACGACCCCTGTGCGCCCGGCTCACGGCTAGGCACGACGAAAAACGCACTCTTCAAAGCCGACCTACGAGGCATCGAGGGCCTGCATTTCCACACGCTGTGCGAGCTCGGCGCCGACGCGCTTCAACGAACGCTCGCGGTCATCGAAGACCGCTTCGCACCGTGGCTCGACGGGGCCAAATGGGTGAACTTCGGCGGCGGCCACCACATCACGAAGCCCGACTACGACGTAGGTCTTTTGATTGACCTGATCCGCGAGTTCAAGCGTGAACATAGAGTCCAGGTCTTCCTCGAGCCTGGCGAGGCGATCGGGCTGAACGCGGGTGTGCTCGTCGCGTCGGTGCTCGACATCGTCGAAAACGACGGGCGCGTCGCAATCCTCGATACTTCCGCAACGGCCCACATGCCCGACGTCCTCGAGATGCCCTACCGTCCACAGCTCCGCAATGCCGGGGAACCCGGCAAGCTCGCCCATACCTACCGCCTCGGCGGCCTGAGCTGCCTGGCCGGCGACGTGATCGGGGAATACTCCTTCGCGGAGCCGTTGAGGGTGGGCGACCGGCTGATCTTCGAGGACATGGCCCACTACACGATGGTCAAGACCACCACGTTCAACGGCGTACGGCTGCCATCGATCGCGCTCTACGACCCCAGGGACGACTCCTACCGGGTTCAGCGTCAATTCGACTACCAAGACTACCGAAACCGCCTCTCCTGAGGCTTGAACTTCGATCCAAAGCGGTAAGACTCGCACGATGGGTGCCTTCTCGGATTTCACTGCGTACGCCAAAGAGACGGGTTCGCGCCTGAGCGATCAACCACTTCTCCTCGAGAAGACGCGACTGCTGGATACGACTCAACACGAGCTGTTCAACTACGTCACCGACTTCGAGCGATCGAACGAGTGGATCGCCGGCGCGACGAAGGGCTGGACCGACGACAGCAACGCCGAGGTCCCGGGACAGGTAGGCTCCGTGCGCGTGTTGAAAAGCGCAGCGGGCGCGCCCATCCGCGAGGTGGTGAAGGCCTACGACGCGCCCCGGATGCTCGCCTACAGCGCGGGTGATGCAGCTTTCTTAGGGCTTTGCTTCGACCACCTGGGCGTCATGACCTGCGAGCCGCATCCCGACGGCGGAACTGTGATCTGCTGGCTCGCCTATGGACGACTTGCGAGCAACCCGGTCAAAGCCTGGCTTGGGACAAAGCTGTTCCAAGTCGCGCTTGGCAAGGGTATGAAGAACTTGGAGCGAAAGTTTCCGCCTCGCTGAGTGCATGGAGCTCATCCGCAGCAACCGAACCGAGAACCTAGTGGACGCGCTCGCTTCGCGGGTGCGCGCTGAGCCACTGGGGCCGTTCGCGCAGGAAGCAATCGTCGTTCAGAGCCGCGGGATGGAGCGATGGCTGACGCTCGCGTTGGCAGAACGGCTTGGGATCTGGAGCAATCCGTCTTTTCCATTTCCCCGCGCCGTCATCGAGCAGGTTCTCGGTGGTCTCTCGGAAGGACGCTCTCGAGAGGCGGAGGCATACGACCCCGGCCGGTTGAAGTGGACGATCGCCGAGCTGCTGCGCGAGTCTGCCCCGGCTGAGTTGAGAGCCTACCTGGGCGACCCTTCGGATTCGGACCGCGCGCTCCGCCTGGCGAGCAGCGTATCCACGGTGTTCGACGGATACGTAGTGTACCGCCCAGCGCTATTGCAGCGATGGGCAAATGGTGAGGACACCGAGTGGCAGGCAGATCTCTGGCGACGCATCGTGGAACGGCTCGGACCGCACGATCTGGCGACACGTATCGGACAGGCCCTGTCGTCGCTACGCTCCGGGCAACCCTGCAGCGACCTGCCCTTCGAGCGCCTCCATCTGTTCTCCCTCGAGACCCTGCCCCCGTTGTTCTTGGAACTCTTCAGTGTGTTGTCGCAGACGATTCCGACCACCTTCTACTTGTTGGAACCTTCCTCGGAATACGTGTCCGACGTGGACCCCGCGTCTCAGCTTCCCGCAACGATGAACGACGTGCCGGGCGACGGGCATCAACTGATCTCTACTCTCGGACGCCTCGCCAAAGACTTTCAACAACTCCTGTTGGGCGTCGACGAGGCTGTACATCATGAGGCCGATCTCTTTGAAGCTCCGTCGCGGAGTAGTCTGCTGAGCTCGCTGCAGTCGGACATCCTCGAGTTCCGAAGCCCCCCAGAGGACGGCACGCGCCAAACGATCGAAGCCACGGATTGCTCGATCTCGATCCACGCATGCACTGGGCCGATGCGCGAGGCGCAGGTGCTTCATGACTTGGTTCGGTCCGCGCTAGAGGACGACGCATCGCTCCGGCCCGAGGATATCGTCGTGATGACACCGGACCTGGATTCGTACGCCCCTGCCTTCCGGGCGGTATTCGGTCAGGATGACCGGCACCGCATCCCGTACGAAGTTCACGACCGCAGAACCCGCGACGACGCGTCATTCTACGATGATTTCTTGGCCGTGCTCGAGGTGCTCGATTCTCGGTTCTCGGTCTTCGACCTCGTTCGGCTCATGGATGCCGGCGCACTGCGAGAAGCTTTCCAGTTCACTCAGGAAGAGCGCACACGGCTCACCGAGCTTCTCTCGGCCTCGGGCATCCGCTGGGGCATCGACGCGGCGCACCGTGAAGAGCTCGAGTTTCCTCCGGACGCACTTCACACTTGGCGTGCCGGCTTAGGGCGGCTTTTTCTGGGGTTCGCGTCGACACCCGACGACACCAAAGTGTTTGAAGGCCTGTTACCCCGAGGCGCGCCGTCTCTGGGGGACGCGGAGCTCGTTGCGCGGCTGGCTCGGCTCTGCGAGGTCCTCTTCGACTTCCAGAGCCGAACACGGCGTCCTCTCGAGATCGAAGCTTGGGCTAGCCAGCTCGAACACTTCGCCACGTCACTCTTTGCGGAGGACGATCAAAGCAGTCCCGGCGTGCGAACGCTTCGGGCCGCGCTCGGCGAACTGCGAGAGCTCTCCCATGACAGTGGATACGGTGGAACCGTCGCCCTCAAGACGGTGCGAAGAGAGCTCGGAGGGCTGCTGCAAAAAAGGGCGCCCGCGGTGGGCTTCCTTCGACGGGGGGTAACGCTGACCGAGCTCGTGCCACTCCGCTCGGTGCCGTTTCGCGTCGTGTGTCTCGTAGGCATGAGTGAAGACGGATTTCCCCGGGCAGACGACCGCCCGAGCTTTGATCTCACGCGGCAGAGCCACAAGTCTGGCGATCGGAACAAGCGAGACGACGACCGTCACTCGTTCCTGCAAGCGGTGCTCTGCGCGCGAGACCGCGTCATCATCACCTACGGCGCACCTGCCAACAGTCCACGAAGCGGTGCAAATCCGTCGCCTGTCGTCTGGGAGCTCTGTGAAACCGCGCGCCGCTACTACGAGCTCCCCGAAGGCAACCCGGTCCTCGAGGCGACCGTACACCCACTACACCCGTTCGACGCAAGGTACTTCTGCGATAGCCACCTGCCTCGAAGCACGTCGGCGCGGTATCTGCAAATCGCCGGCGCACTGGGCGAGCCTTCGGTTGCCCCTGGCCGGATCGAGTTGCGCGCCGAGGCGGACGATGCGGAAGAGACGTTGTCCGTGAGCGAGCTTGCCGCCTGGATGTGGAACCCGATGGGAACCTTCCTTGCGAGGGTGCTTCGCGCTCGCTTTGGCG
The DNA here is from genome assembly GCA_019313915.1 of Deltaproteobacteria bacterium. Classification (GTDB taxonomy): domain Bacteria; phylum Myxococcota_A; class Polyangia; order Polyangiales; family Houyiibacteriaceae; genus SG8-38. The sequence continues at coordinate 15,326 of JAFDAJ010000039.1, read as the reverse complement.
CATCGGATCTGTACGAGCCTACGAGCGCCCTGACCTCGATCGGCCAACTGGAGTCCTCCATCGTGGGCAACGCAGCGCTCAGAGCCGGGCTTCGAAACGATGCCCTGCAGGCATACCTCGGAGCCGCGCCCGAGTTTCCCGATGGAAACTGGGGCGCGCTCGAACGGCAACGGCTTTCCAACGAAATCCGTGCCGTAAACGCGCGAGGGGATGCGCTCGGGAGCGAGCAAAGTCTGGGATCGAGACTGGTCGCCGCTGAGCTCGACGGCTTGGTCCTCGAAACGCGGCTCGATGGGCTGAACGCCGAGCAACGTGTCTTAACTCGATTCACCAAGACAGGAGGTCGCGCGGAGCTGAGCGTATGGATCGAGCACCTGCTGATGCAAACCTCGGACGCGCTACCCACGACAACCCAGCTCGTGGTTCGCGGAACGGAGACGCGGGCTAAGCTGGTGTCGTTCAGTCCTGTCGCAGATCCCCGGGTTCCGCTCCAAGCGTTGATCGATCTCTATCGGACATCGCGCGAGACGCCGGTGCCTCTACTCGAAGAGTCCTCTCGTTTGTTCTCGGAAACGCTCGAGCTTGCCGATTCGGACAAGGCCTTTTCGGAAGCGAGCAAGCAACTGAACCGTCAACGCCGATGGAGTCCGTACCTGGACTACGTTTTGGGGACAGAGGATCCGTTCCTCGATCCCAACTGGCGCGACGCCTTCGAGCGCGCCGCAATCGAGGTCTACGAGCCGCTCTTTCAGCATCGGAGCGAACGGTGAGCACTGTCTCCCCTCAGCTCATACCGCTCGACGCCCCGACCTTGGTGCAAGCAAGCGCCGGGACCGGAAAGACGTACACGATCACGACGTACTTCGTACGTGCGATCCTCGAACGCGATCTGACTCCGGAGCAAATTCTGGTCGTCACTTACACCAAGGCGGCCACGGCGGAGCTGCGCGTTCGCACACGCGAGCGAATCGTCACAGCGATCGCCTTGCTCGACGCATCGGCAGCTAACGGCGATGTGCTCCACGGAGTCGTGGCCGAGGCGGTCGAGCGGCTGGGCCGCCGCAAGGTGGAAACCAAACTAAGAGAAGCACTCGGGCAGATGGATCGTGCGGCGATTTTGACCATCCACGGCTTTTGCCAGCGCTTGCTTCAAGACTATCCGCTCTTGTTCGGAATCGACTTCGACTTCGAGGTCGCCGAGGACGCCGCCTCGATGTATTCGGAGCTCGCGGTCGATTTCTGGACCACTGAGCTCTACGACGCGCCCGATTGGTTGCTGCGCGCTCTTCAGCATCACAGGGTCCACACCGCGCATCTCGCCAAATTGGCCAACGTCGCGATGATGCCTGGCATCGAGGTCCTCGGCCCTGCTCCCGGCGAGGTTGACCCTCGCGTGCTGGACCAGTGGCTGACGTTCAAGCGGGAGGCGACCGAGCTGTGGTCGGTGCACCGGGAAGAAGTCGCCAAGGTCCTCACCACGGACAGTGGACTCAACAGAAACTCCTACCGGTCGCGATCCGTCGAGGACACATGGTTACCGGACCTCGACGACTTCTTCGTAAAAATTGGTTTTGACTTCCCGCCCGCTTGCCTCGCGAAGCTTGCCCAGGGAAACATGAAGACGAAGAAGGGTTGCGAGGAGCCGAAGCACCCATTCTTTGAAGCGTGTGCGCGACTTTGGGAAGTGCACGCCGCTCTCACTCCTGGGCTCGACTACGCGGTGTTCGACTTCCGACGACGCTTCATCGCGTTTGCACGCGAGCAGGCGCGCAGGCGGCGAGAAGACCGGGCCGTCCTCACGTACGATGACCTGCTCACCCTCGTCTACGCGCCGTTCAACCCGTCCCCAGCGCAGGGTGCTTCGTTCGATCGGACTCGAATCACGGAAGAGATCTCGGTCGCGTACCCCTTGGCCCTCGTCGACGAGTTCCAAGACACCGACGCGGTTCAATACGGGATCTTTCGCGCCATTTACGGTGAGTCATCGGCAGTCTACGTAGGCGACCCCAAGCAAGCGATCTACGCGTTTCGCGGAGCGGACGTGTTCTCGTACATCGGTGCGGTCAAAGACGTCGGGGAGCGCGTGCACACTCTGACGACCAATCGACGGTCTGACCCGGGCGTCGTGCGCGCGGTCAATACGCTGTTCTCACTGCAGAAGCCGCCCTTCGTTCTCGATGGCATCGACATGGAAGATGCGATCCCTCACCACGATGTGAGTCGATCGACGTTTGATCCGTCCATGGAAATCGTCTTCCTGGCTCAAGACCAGCTCAAGGGACCGATCGCAGACGCAGTGGCACCCATCGTAGCCAACGAGATCGCGCTGCTGCTGGAGTCGAACGCCGAGGTCGAGAGCCGGCCCGTCGAGCCCGGCGACATCGCGGTTCTCTGCCGGAGCAACAACCAGGCTCTCGCAGTCACGGACGCGCTCCGGGCTCTCAACGTTCCCGTGTCACTCGACGGCGGTTCGAGCGTATTGAGCACGGAGCTCGCCTCCGACCTGAGCGAAGTGCTCGAGGCGGCCCTCATGCCAGGCGACTCCTCGGGGGTGCGTCGCGCGCTTCTCACACCCCTCCTTGGAGTTTCCCCGCACCAACTTGCCACAATGGACGACGAGCTTTGGTCTGAGTGGATGTCGCGGTTCCGCGACTGGAATGAGACCTGGCACAACCAAGGCGTCGTCCGATTCCTCGAGGACATGCTGCGCAGCACGGAGGCAGAGACGACCATCGCGAGACAGCCTGCGGCGCGCCGTGTGCTGACCGACTTGCTGCACATCGAAGAGCTCTTGCTTCACGGCGAGCGGGAGCGGCGCCGCAATCCGGTCGCTCTGATGCAGTGGTTCCGACGCTTGAACGAGAACGGCGGTGGCGATGGCGGCCTGGCCTCCGAAGACTTGCAGCAACGTCCGGATGCGGAAGCAGATGCGGTTCGAGTCTCCACGATTCACAAGAGCAAGGGGCTCGAATACGGCGTGGTGTACTGCCCGTTCACCTGGCCCGGGAAATTCACGGAGCTCGCCGTGAAGTTTCATGACGAGCAAGGCAACATCAAGATCGATCTCGGTTCGGCCGATTGCGATGCGCACAAGGAGATCGGCGACCGGGAGGCATTCTCCGAGGCGATACGATTGCTCTACGTCGCGGTCACGAGGGCGAAGTATCGCTGCACGATCTATTGGGGCCGCGCGAAAGGTTGGCAGACCTCCCCGCTCGGATACCTACTGCACGGCTCGGAGGGCTTGGGCAAGCTCGACGAAGACGGCATGCGGGAAGACGTCGCGGCATTCGTGACGGCGGCGTCCGGGGCGGTTGGCAGCCGTTCCGCTCACGAGGAGCCGGCCGTGCCGCGCCAGTACGAGGCTCCGAGGAATGCTCTTTGCGCGCGGGAACAGACGCGGGGCTTCAACCATGCGGCGCGCATCGCAAGCTTCACGAGCCTCACGGGCCATGATGAGAAGACGCCGGGCCCTCGCGCGGCGGCACCGATGCTCGACCCGCCGCCCATGCTTTTCGCAGAGCTTCCCGGCGGCGTGCGTACGGGCCTCCTACTCCATTCCGTTTTGGAGCACGCCGAGTTTGACGCGCTGGGTGCGGAGGCGACCACGCTGCTGGTGGAGCGGCAACTCCGCGCCTTTGGTTTCGATCCAGCGCTCGCACCAGCGGTCCAGCGCGACCTCGAATCGGTCGGCGCATCCCCATTCACGCGCGAACCCGGCGCCCCTCGTCTGATCGATCTGTCGAGAGATGTTCAGCTTCGGGAGCTCGAGTTCACGCTTCATGTGAAGCGGCCCAAGCTTTCGGGCCTCGCTGAGCTTCTGAAGCAGCACGGCGCTCCTATCGCTGCCCCGAACTACTACGAGCGCCTCGCGGAGGTCAGCTCGCAAACGCTTCAGCGCTTCCTACGCGGCTACATCGACCTGATGTTCCAATGGGAAGGCCGCTGGTACGTGGCCGACTACAAGTCGAACACGCTACCCGTCTATGACGCAGCGGCGATCAACGAAGCGGTTCAACGCGAGCACTACTTGCTCCAAGCTCAGCTCTACACGGCGGCGGCCCATCGCTACCTGAAGCAACGCGTTCCGGCTTACGACCCGGAAACTCAATGGGGCGGAGCACTCTTTCTATTCGTTCGCGGAATGCGTGGTGCTCGCGATGCCGGCTCGGGCGTCTTCTTCGATCGCCAGCCCGCGGTACTCCTGAATGCGGTCGACCACTGGTTGGGAGGGACCGATGACTCTCTCTGATTATCAGTCACTCGGCTTGGTCGAGCTGCTCGACGTAGAGCTCGCCCGCGCCCTAGGCCGAATGACCAGCAACTCGAGCGCTGAAGTCGAGTTGGCGATCGCGCTCACCAGCCGAAACGTGCGACGCGGTCACACTTGCTTCCCCGTGGGGATGGCCGTCTCCGACATCTGGCCGTGGGAGGCGACTCCGCCCGACACGCTGCCCAACCCGGCCGCGTGGAAAGACGCCCTGAACGAAAGTTCGCTCACCCAAGGTGGTCCCCTCGTTTTGGATGCCGCCGGCCGCCTCTACTTTCGGCGCTACTGGCAGCTCGAGCGAGATATTGCCCGAGAATTGGCAGCGCGATCGGTGATCCCTCCCCTCCTCGCAGGAGAGGCAACCTGGCTGGGCGCTGCGCTCGATGAGCTGTTTCCAGGTGAGCCGGACTCGCCACAGCGCCGTGCTGGGCGGAACGCGCTTCGGCATCGTGTCTCTCTGCTGTGCGGAGGGCCGGGCACCGGCAAGACGACCACGGTGGCGGCTATCGTGGCGTTGCTCATTCAAGGACGGCTGCACGAGGGGGGCGCCGCACCCAAAGTGATGCTCCTCGCTCCGACGGGAAAGTCTGCCGCCCGGCTCGGAGAAGCGGTGCGCCAGGCGAAGGGTCGCGTTCATGCCTCCGAAGAAGTCCTCGAACGGATCCCGGAACAGGCAACGACGGTGCACCGGGCACTCGGAATGCAACGAGCCGGGATGCACTTTCGCAGAAACGCCGACCTCCCTTTAGAAGCCGACGTGATCGTCGTGGACGAGGCCTCGATGATCGATCTTAGCTTGATGCGACAGCTGCTCGAAGCGACACCGCGCGAGGCTACGCTCCTGATCGTTGGCGACCCCGATCAGCTAACCTCGGTCGAGGCAGGCTCGGTCTTGCGTGATCTCGTCACGGCCAGCGCACGGACCGGATGGCGCGGCCGCGTCACGCATCTGACCAAGACCTACCGCTACGACGATCAGCAGCCGCTTGGGCAGCTCGTCGCTGCAATCCGAAACGGTGACAGTGCGAGCGTCGAAGCTTTGTTCGGTCACCAGGGCGCCAACGATGTGGTTTGGAACGCGCCCGAGGGCTTGCAGTCCGAGCTGGATCGCGCGGCGGTTCATTGGGCGAAGGTCCTCGCCACCGTCGACCCAGCCGAACATTTCGAGCTCCGGGGCCAGTACGTGATCCTCAGCGCGTTCCGCAGAGGCCGCGTCGGTACGAGGCGATTGGGCGCGGCGATTCAAGAGCGGTTAGCGACCACCCAACATGGAGCGCCGCGCGTGACGCCGATCATCATCGAAGCAAACAGTCACGAGCTCCGCGTATACAACGGCGACTTCGCCATGCTCGTCGACGGACAGCCACCGACCGCCACCGTGCAGACCGATGCGGACGGCTTCCGGAAGATCGCCGAAGCGAGGTTGCCCCAGTTCTCCGATGCCTTCGCATTGAGCGTTCACAAAGCACAGGGTTCCGAGTTCGACGAGGTGTTGGTCGTGCTTCCGCGGGAAGACGCGCCGCTCCTGACCCGCGAGCTCCTCTACACGGCAGTGAGCCGCGCTCGGAAACGCGTGCGGCTGGTCGGACCGAAGCAGGTCGTCGCCGCCGCGCTCGAACGGCGGGCGCAACGATACTCCGGACTCGTGGACGCGATCGACGAAGCACTCGGCTGAGGTTGCTGCACGCGGCCGCGGGACGTGCGTTCGGCGGGAGTTCGGCTTATACCCGAGAAAGTGAAACGTGTTTCACTTTGGAGACGGGAATGGCTGAATACGACTACATCGTGATTGGGGCGGGCTCGGCGGGAGCCATCATAGCGAGCCGGCTGGCAGAGGATCCGAACGTCAGGGTGCTGTTGCTGGAGGCAGGGGGCAGTGACCGCACGACGCTCGTCCGCAAGCCCGGAATGATCAGCCTAGTGCATCAGGTGAAGCAGCTGAAGAAGAAGTTCGATTGGGGCTTCACCACCGTCCCGCAGCGACATCTCAACGGCCGGCTCATTCCGTACACCCGCGGCAAGGTCCTCGGCGGCTCGAGCTCCGTGAACGGTATGCTCTATCTGCGCGGCAACATGGAGAACTACAACGCCTGGGCCGCGAGCGGTTGCGACGGTTGGAGCTTCCAGGACGTCCTGCCGTTCTTCAAGAAGCTCGAGAACCACGAAGACGGGGAGACCGCATACCACGGCGCGGGCGGTCCGATTCAAGTCACGCGTCACCCCGCCGACCAAATCAGCCCGGTGTCGAATGCATTCGTAAGAGCTGCATCGGAAGTTTGCGGCATCCCGGTCGGCGACGACTTCAACGCAGGGAATCAGAACTGCGCAAGCATCTATCACATGTCGGCGAGCAACGGAGTGCGAAGCGGCACGGCTGAGGCGTACATCCACCCGAGTCTCGAACGCCCCAACTTCAGCGTGGAGATGCGCGCGCTCGTGCGCCGCGTCGTGGTCGAGAATGGCCGAGCGACTGGCGTCGAGTACGAACAGCCGAGCGGGGTCACGATCGCAAACGCGAAGCGTGAGGTAATCGTCTCCGGCGGTGCAATCGGGTCGCCCCAGATCTTGATGCTCTCCGGCATCGGACCCGCGGACCACCTCCGCGAGCACGGCATCGATGTGAAGCTAGATCTCCCCGGAGTAGGCAAAAACCTGCACGACCACCTCTTCTTCCCGATCACCTACCGCTCGCCGACCAGCCTTCACCGGGGAGTGGCGCCGCACTTCTTCGCCGGCATGCTCAAGGAGTATCTCTTCGGCAATGGATGGTTTGGACGGACGGTCTTCGAAGGAGGCGCGTTCATCAAGAGCCACGACGCTGCGCCGGTTCCAGATATCCAAGTTCACACGCTCCCGTGGGGCTATCCCACTCCAAACCAAGATGGCCCGGAACGCCCCTTCATCGACCCCGGTCATTGTCTCACGGTGATGCCGACGTTGATCTATCCGAAGAGCCGTGGCGAGCTCTTGCTCACCTCGAACGAGCCGGACCAAATGCCACACATCGACCCGCACTTCTTGGAGGAGCCGGAGGACCTGCAGCTGTTCCTGACTGCGATCCGAAAGTGCCGCGAGATCTGTGCGCACCCCGAGATGTCTGAGCATCTGCGTGAAGAGCTCACCCCGGGCGTGGAGCGCGCGAGCGATGCGGAACTCACCGAGGAGATCCGGCTACGCGCGATGACGGTTTATCATCCGGCTGGAAGCTGCAAGATGGGCGTGGATGAAATGGCGGTCGTGGATCCGACGCTCAAGGTGCGCGGCCTCGAAGGCTTGCGAGTCGCAGATGCTTCGATCATGCCGCAAGTCACGGGTGGCAACACCAACGCCCCCTGTATGATGATCGGCGAACGAGCCGCTGCGCTCGTTCAACGAGACGCGAGTTAGGCAGCCTTGGGCGGCCAGGGTCGGCGAACCTTGTTGGCGACCTTCGCAGCCGTGTCTTCGCCGATCGGCTGGTTGGGGTCGGCGCCGAGCTGCTTGAGGATCACCTTGCAGTGAGCCGGGTTCCAGTTGAGAAGCTTGGCGAGTTCCCTGAGATCGTAAGTTTCCGTACTGACCATGGTGCGCGTCCTTTACTATGCGTTAAGTTATAGCGCACAATAGAACACGATCCAACTCTTATTTGGCATTTAGTATATAAGCAGTGACTCCTAACAAGCCCAGCATTATCAGGCTGATAACCAGCCATCCTGGCCCGCGGATGCCCGGGGCGGGCTTCGAATCGGGCGGGGGTGCAATGGGTGGCCCCTCGACAGGCTGGGCCGCCAGGAACTCCTCGATCAGCTGGGTGGCCTTCTCGACCTGATCCTCCTCCACCCGGATTTCCGTTCCGTGCCGCTGCCGGTCCGTGATGCCCGGGTAAGCGGTGTCGCGGTGGCTGATCAGGACTGCGGCGATGCCCTCAGACTCCAGTGCCTCTTGAAGGGCCAGAGCCTGCACCTCGTCGTCGGTCTCGTAGACGCTCAATGTCTCCATGGTGCTACTGCGATTGCACAAAAGGGGGCACGGGACAATCGAGCGCATCGCCGATGGCTCGGATGAGCTCGGCCTCATGATCGGTTATCTCGTCGTCGGCCATGACGGTTGCGGCGCAGGCCAGCATGATCCCGCGCTTCAGCGCAGGGGCAGCAGCGTCGTATCGCTGGAGGGCCTGTTCGACCGAAGCCAAGGTACACGCGCCTGAAGGCAGGATCGCGCCAGCAGACCCTTTCAGTTGAAGCGCCTGCGCGCCGTGCCGGAACGCGCGCTCGGCTTGCTCTTCAGTGCGACTGCCGACTCGTGCCAGCGTCGCAATCAAGACTCGTGCGTCAGGCAGCAGGGCCGCAAGCGACCGAAACCGAAGCGGAGTCGGACCGGTGCCTTCGAAGTGCCGCGCGAGATGACGTTGGATCATCCGACTGAGCGTGTATTCAAAGAGATCGATCCGCCGGTCACTTTGCATCAAGGCGTCGATCACCGCGCGAAAGCGCTCGTACTCGTCGACGGACAAACCGCGCAAGGTCGGCATCGCCATGTCGAACAGCGCGATCTTCTCCGCTGACGAACGGTCCCCGGCCTCGGAGTGAAACCGAAGCGTCAGGTCCGCGGTTTGCGGGTCGGTCAGCTCAGCCACGCGCATCAGCTCCGTCCCGCGAAGCACTTCATCCCGTGCCAGCAGGAGCCCGAAGATCATCGCCTGAGCCATCGGTGCTTGGTGGACCGCGTGAATCCAGAGATCGGGCAGTGCCGCGTGGAGGGAACGGGCGAACGCGATCTGCTCGGGACGCGGGCTCCCGATGTGCTCTATGGCTTGGCTCACGGCTTCTTCGGTGGGGGCTTCCGCAAACGCGTTGATCTGGCCATCCGGTGCGTCCGGGGGCGTGCTCATCCCATCGGCGATGTCCGGAAGGGACACCTCGGTGAACTCCCCATCCCACTGAGGCTCCAGCTTGCGAATGCGATCGCCAAGCGGAGGATGCGTGCGAAAGATTCCGGCAAACAGCCGCAACCGGCGAATTGCATCGGAAAAGAAGATGTGGCTCGCTTCATCGGCCTTCGGTGTCTGGAGGTACGAACGTGGCGCCGCCCCCCCGATCTTCTTGAGCGCACCCACCAGCCCGTCGGTGTCGCGAGTGAACTGCACCGCCGATGCGTCGGCGAGGAGCTCCCGCTGCCGGGAAATCGAGCTCTGAATCATGCGCCCGAAGAACACGCCAATCGAGCCGATGGCCAACAGACCGAACCCGATCAGCGCCACGCCGCCCCCGCCCTTCCTCCTGTTGTGCATGGAGCCGCGCATCAGGAAGCGACCGATCAGGGCGAGGAGAAAGATCCCGTGCAGCAGTCCAATGGCGCGGACGTTGATGCGCGAATCTCCGTTGAGGATGTGGCTGAACTCGTGCGCGACCACGCCCTGTAGCTCGTCGCGGCGGAGCAGTTGAAGGGTGCCCTGGGTGACGCCGATGACCGCGTCGCTCGTAGTGTTTCCCGCAGCGAACGCGTTGATGCCGGGTTCCCGGTCGAGAACGTACACGTCGGGAACGGGCACACCAGATGCGATCGCCACCTCTTCGACGACATTCAGCAGCCTGCGCTCCTCGAGCTTCGTCGCGTCGGGGTCTAGTTTGCGCCCGCCTAGGCTCAAGGCGACCGCGGAACCGCCGTCGCGCAGTTGGGCGATTTTGTAGAGCGACCCCAAACCGACCACGGTGGTCGTGCTGCAAAGCGCAAAGAGCAACACGCCAGGATCCCAGAAAGATAGCGCGAGCTGGCCCACGTTGTCGTAGTCGCCGGTCACGTACGCAACGCCTGCCGCGTCGGTCGCGCTCGCCGTATAGAACAGCATCGCGAGGAAGTAGACTGCGACGACGACACCAACCACGGCAGCCGCAAAGAGAAGTATCAGCTGAACGGTGCGCCTACGGGCGAGGCCCTGCTCCTCGAAGAAGTCCATGGCCTAGAACTGAACTTTGACCGGAGCACGCTCGGCTTCGACCTCGACCTCGAAGAACTCCGCGCGCTTGAAGCCAAACATGCTCGCCACCAGGTTGGACGGCACCATCTCGCACTTGTTGTTGTAACGCATGACGGCATCGTTGAAGGACTGCCGCGCGAACGCGATCTTGTTCTCAGTCGTCGAGAGCTCTTCGGAGAGTTGCATCATGTTCTGGTTCGACTTGAGCTCGGGGTACGCCTCCGAGAGGGCGAAGAAGCGGCCCAGCACCCCGCTGAGCCCAGCCTCGGCGCTCACGAGGCCCTGCATCGCCTCGGCATCCCCAGGATTGGCAGCCGCTCGCGTCCGGGCTCCTTCAGCGGAGTTCCGGGCCGCGATCACGGCTTCGAGCGTCTCGCGCTCGTGTGCCAGGAACCCCTTGGCGGTTTCGACCAGGTTGGGGATTAAATCGTGCCGCCGCTTGAGTTGAACGTCGATTTGGGCGAACGCGTTTTTGAAGCGGTTTCGCAAGTTGACGAGGGCGTTGTAGAGGCCCACAAACCACGCGATCAGCGCGACAGCAAGCACCAGCAGACCGACTAACCACCCCATCGCAACCTCCCCTAACTTCAAAAGGCGCTTCCAGTGTAAGTGCCGGCCCCTATAAACTCAAATCCGTATGGAGTCGGAACAGACGGTCCTGATCACGGGCGCCAGCGCAGGCATTGGCCTCGCAATGGCGCGTGCCCTGAGCAAAACGACGTACCGGGTGTTTCTCACCGCCCGCCAAAGCTCGCTCGCCCGCTTCGATGTCCATGCCATTGGTGAATCGAATCACGTTCGAATTCGGCCCCTCGATGTCACGAAAGCGGAAGAGCGTGACGCCCTGATTGCCGAGGCCGAGCGGGATTGGGGCGGCATCGACATCCTGATCAACAATGCTGGGGTTTCGTACCGCGCGGTGGTCGAGCACGTCGAAGAGCACGAACGCCTCGCGCAGATGGACGTAAACTTCCGCTCACCAATGGAGCTGATCCGACTCGTGCTTCCGGGGATGCGCGCGAAGCGGGCCGGCCGCATCATCACCGTCAGCTCGGTCGGGGGCATGATGGCGATGCCCACGATGGCCGCGTACAGCGCCTCGAAATTCGCGCTCGAAGGCGCTCACGAAGCGCTGTGGTACGAGGTTCAGCCGTGGGGGATTCGCGTGAGCTTGGTACAACCGGGCTTCGTTGATTCCGACGGCTTTCAGAAGGTCCGGTACACACCCAAGAGCGGTCGGTCCGAACACGAGCTCGCCGAGCCCTATCACGAGCACTACGTGAACATGACGCCGTTCATCGAGAAGATCATGAAGTCGTCGCGCGCCACGCCCGAGTCGGTTGCCAACGTCGTCCTGAAGACGATGCGCCGAAAGCGCCCTCCGCTGCGCGTGCCGGCGACGCTCGACGCCGTGGGTTTCTCTGTGCTTCGCCGGATCCTGCCTCGGAGCACCTATCATTGGCTCTTGTACAGAATGCTCCCTCGTGTCGACACGTGGGGCCCGTCACCAAAGCGCGTGACGTCACTGCCGCCGCCCTCCGACGACTCGGACTGACTACCGCGAGCGGCGCTCGAGGTACTTCTTCTTCTCACGCGTTCCTTTTCGCTCGAATATCGGCATCAGGAGCTTCCGTACACCGGGAACGAGATAACTCAGCGTCGCGATCTTTCCGCTCAGTGCCGGCTTCGTCCGCTCTCTCGTCCCGTCAGCAGCCGAGGCGAGCACCAAGTCGGCGATCTCGTCGGCGGTGCTCATCGGCTGGGAAAACACCAACGGCGGAACCGTGTCGATCACGCTCTCATCGAGGATGAAGCCCGTCTCGACGGGACCGGGAGTCACCACGCATACGCGAACGTTGGTGTTCCGAAGCTCCTCAGCAACCGCAAACGAAAAGATGCGAAGAGCGAACTTCGTGGCTGAATAGGTCGCCTCATCTGCGAGGGGGAAGCGCCCCGCCAGCGATGCCACGTTGACGATGGTCCCCGCGCCTTGGGAACGCATCGTTGGCAGTGCAAGCCTTGTGAGCATCATCGGTGCTCGAAGGTTGACGTCGAGAATCTGTAGCATCTCGTCCATGGGGATCTCCTCGAGTGGCCCTCTCGAATTGTGGGCTGCGTTATTGACGAGGATGTCGAGACTGCCGAAACGCGACATGGCTTCGGAGATGAGCCGTTCACACGCAGCGCGATCGGAGACATCGGTCGGCACTGCGTGCGCCACGTCGCTGCCGAGCTCCTCGACCAGTCGCTGCAGCGGCTCCGCGCTCCGAGCCGCCAACACAACACGTGCGCCCGCCGCGACGAACTTCCGCGCACACGACTCTCCGATGCCGCTGCTCGCCCCGGTAATCACCACCGTGTTGCCATCAAACCTACTCATGCAGATGCCTTTCTCAGTTCGAGCATCAGCTCGGCCAACTTCATGAACGCCTCGTCGACGTTATCACCTGACTTCGCACTCGCTTGCACCAGGTGCCAGTTGAGCTTGGTCGCAGCGTCCACTTGAGCCTTGGTCAGCGCGAAGTCCCCGGTCAAGTCGGCCTTGTTCACAATCAGGACTGCCGGGCGGGACCCGATGAAACCGCGACCTTTGGTCTGCGCCTCCAACAAATGGTCGAGCGTCCCCGGCCGGGTGGCGTCGGCGACGAACACCAACCCCGAAGCGCCGGAGATGAACGAACGATTGTACTGCCCCCAGGCCTCGGCGCCTCCTGGATCCCAAAGCATCATTTCGAGCGAAACGTCGGCTAGCTCGCGCGTGCCCTTCGAGATCGCCATCGGAATTGACGACTCGTGGTCTTGGTCGAAGCGGTCCTCGACGAATCGCCTGACGAGGCTCGTCTTCCCTACCCCGGGAGCGCCCAACAGGCAGACCTTCCGCCTAAGCCGCATGACCCTTGTACTACGCCAAGTCTCGCAACCTGCAAAGCTCCGGTTCGCGTGCTTCTGTTTTTGATTTAGAGTCCGGCCGATGAGTGAACAGAAACAGAAGCTCGAGTTCGGCGGGGTTCCCGGAAACTTCGCGATGATCTTCGGACTCCCCCTCTTTACGGCCTACCTTTTCTTCGCTGTGCGCTTCAACGACGGCGCTGTGCTTCCAGGAGCCGATGCCGACTGGGAGGGCTTCCAGGCCGCGATGATGCCGACCGGACGCGCCGGGGTCATCTACGGCGTTTGGTTCGTGTTCCAGGCGCTGCTTCAAAGGTATGCGCCGGGGCGAGAAGTGCTTGGCGCAGAGCTCCCGGATGGCGGCCGCCTTCCCTATCGAATGAACGGCCTGGTCTCACTCGTCGTTACATTCATCGCGGTTGCCGTGCTGCATTGGTCGGGTGTGTTTTCCATTCGCGAGCTCCATGACCAGTTTGGCGCGTTGATCAGCGTGATGACGATCTTCTCGTTCGCCTTCAGCATCTTCCTGTACTGGTACGGCAAGCAGCACGGGCAGGCGCATCACCTCAGTGGCAAGTTCATCCACGACTTCTGGATGGGCACCGGCCACAACCCCCGCATTCCGCCGGGCCGCGATGGGCTCGACCTCAAGATCTTCTGCGAAGCGCGACCGGGCCTCATCTTTTGGATGCTGATCAACACCTCGTTCGCCTACGTGCAGTACGAACAGTACGGGTTCGTGTCGACCTCGATGATCCTCGTTGGGATCTTCCAAATGTTCTACATCGTCGACTACTTCTGGAACGAAGAAGCCATCCTCACGACGATGGACATCAAGCACGAGAACTTCGGCTACATGCTGGCATTCGGCGACTTGGTCTGGGTCCCGATGACGTACTCGCTACAGGCACACTACCTCATCGACCGCGTGCACTCGATTCCGTGGTGGGGCGTCGTGCTCATCGTCCTCACCAACATGCTCGGCCTCTACATCTTCCGCGCGGTGAACCTCCAAAAACACAAGTTCCGCCGCGACCCCGACAACGTGAGAATCTGGGGCAAAAAAGCCGAGTACATGCAGACCGAGCAAGGCGGAAAGCTGTTGTTGTCCGGCTTCTGGGGCTGGTCCCGTCACTTCAACTACGTCGGCGACATCCTCATGGCCCTCTCCTGGTCCCTCCCCTGCCTCTTCGGTTCCCCCCTCCCGTACTTCTACCCAATCTACTTCGCGGTCCTCCTCATCCACCGCGAACGAAGAGATCACGGCTTCTGCTCGAAAAAGTACGGCGCCGACTGGACCCGCTACTGCGAACGAGTCCGCTACAGAATCATCCCCGGCATCTACTAAAAAGGCTGTAGGATTCTCGGGCTATGGCCCGCACCCCGGTTGTTTCCACGAAGGTCGAGCGCGTCGAACGCCAGCGCCGGGAGCGCACCAGCGACTTGGTCGTCGTAGAGGAGCCGCTCCAGATCATTCTCGAGCACGGCGACGCACACACGCGCACGGAAACTCCGCTGGCGATGACGATGCGAACACCAGGACATGACCGCGACTTGGTGACGGGGTTTTTGTATGCGGAAGGCGTCATCGCCGGCGTCGGCGATCTGATCAGTGTGCGTCACTGCGTTCGCTCGGACACGCCCGAGAACGTGGTTCGCGCGGTCTTGAATGAGGGCGTCGCCGTACCGTCTCGGCTGCTCGAACGAAACCTCATCGTAACTAGCGCCTGCGGAGTTTGCGGAGAGCGAACCGTCGAGTCGTTGTCGAAAGAGGGCTGCGAGCGCGTCCCCATCGTCGAAGAGTCGTTTCAACCCGCTGCCATCCGGAACGCGCTCGCGTCACTGGAAAAGTCGCAAGTCTGGTTTCGCCACACCGGTGGCACGCACGGCGCCGCGTTGTTCGACAATGCCGGGAACCTTCTCCAGCACCGTGAGGACGTCGGACGCCACAATGCCCTCGACAAGCTGGTCGGCGCCTGGCTTCGAGACGGCCCTCTCGCATCGAGTGATGGTTTCATCGTGATGAGTAGTCGCGCGAGCTTCGAGCTCGTTCAGAAGACCGTGCGCGCAGGCTTTCCCATGATGGTAGCCATCGGGGCCGCATCGAGCTTGGCCGTCGAAACCGCGCAGCGCTTCGACCTCACGTTGGTTGGGTTCGCGCGGGAAAGCCGGTTCAACGTCTACTCGAACGGCGAGCGCATCGCACTCGAA
>JAFDAJ010000038.1 GCA_019313915.1 Deltaproteobacteria bacterium | reverse complement strand
ACGACTAGCCACTTTCGGACTTCTCCATGTGAATTGCCCCGTCCGCGTTGCGATGTCCTCGTTTGGGAGTGGTCTCGAGACGATGAATTGCGTATGGACATGCCTTGGGGCGGGTGGTTCAATTGTGCATCGACCCTCGAGAATGGAGGTGGGTCGCATGGTGGCGTTGAAGAAGAGTGTTGTGATCGATGCTCCCGCGGAAAGAGTTTTCGCGTATGTGACCGAGCCAACGACGATGGCCGACTGGTTCCCAGGTGCGGTTGAAGCTCGGAACGTCGTGGGGGTCGGCGAGGGGCAACAGTACGAGTGGACTCACAAGTACGTAGGGCTTCTGCTCCGCGGCCAGACCACGGTGGTCGAGCATGTTCCTAACAAGCGTTCCGTCCATCAGAGCATAGGAACGATCAGCAGTATTTGGACCTTCAGTGTCGAACCCCGCGAGGAAGGCACCACGCTCACGATTGAGATCGACTACACCATCCCAGTCCCCGTGTTGGGAAAGCTGGCAAAGCGGATCGTCGTGAAGCGCGACGCACGGGAGCTCGAGGGGGCGCTGATCAACGTCAAGGAGATCCTCGCAAGCTAGCCAACGCATGGAGCCCTTGTCGGACCTCCCGCTGTTGTGACTGATTCGTGGTGCTGGGGCCTTTCCCCGCGAACTGCCGGGTCCCTGCTTTGACGTCCTCGTTTGGGGGCCGAACGCAAAGAGATGAATTGCGTATGGACATCGCTCGAGGCGACTCTATCGTGTGTCGACCCCCGAAAATGGAGGTGGGTCACGTGATTGTGTTGAAGAAGAGCGTTGTGATCGATGCTCCCGCGGAGAGAGTTTTCGCGTATGCGAGTGAGCCTGGGACGTTCGCCGAGTGGCTCCCCAACTTTGTCGAGGCTCGGGACATTGTCGGAACCGGTGCGGGGCAACAGTACGGCTGGACTTACAAATATGTAGGGCTCCTGCTCCGCGGGCAGAGCACGGTGGTCGAGTACGTTCCTAACGAGCTTGCTGTCCATCAGAGCATAGGAACGATCAACAGCATCTGGACGATCCGTGTCGAACCTCATGAGGTAGGCACCACGCTCACGATTGAGATCGAGTACAACATCCCAATCCCGGTGTTGGGCAAAGTGGCGGAGCAGTTCGCCGTGAGGCGCGACGCACGGACGCTCGAGTGGGCGCTCACCAACGTCGAGGAGATGTGCTCGTCGGAGCCGGTTCGAAATTCGCACACCTCGTGAATTCACCGTTTGAAAAGGGGACTGTCCCCTTTCATCGGACTTGGACTGTGGTGGGGCGGTCTTCGGGGATCGGGAGGATTGCGTTCCAGCCTGGCGGGAGGATCGGTTGGGTGAAGGTGAATAGGTAGCGGGCATCTGCGGGGGAGAGGTTGATGCAGCCGTGGCTTCGGCGGTGGCCGAAGTCGTTGTGCCAGAAGGCGGCGTGGAAGCCGTAGGAGCCTTTGAAGAACTGGACCCAGGGGACGTCTTGAATCGAATAGTTCTTGGGGATGTCGGTGCGTTCGATGTCGTCCATGTCGGAGTAGGCGAGCTTCACCCAGATTTGAAAAGTCCCGAGGGGGGTTTCGGATTGCTTGGTGTTCTTGCCGGTTGAGACCAACGTCGCGAACATCGGGGTCGATCCCTCGTAGGCGACCATCTTGATCCACCCTCCCCCAACCAACTTGCTCCACGCGCCCTTGGTCGATTCGATGTGCACGACCGAATGTCGGTCCAAGCGTTTGACCACGCGCCCCTGCGGCTTTTCGTGCACTTTGGCGGGCCTCATGGAAACCCATGCCACGTCGAGCGGTTTGCCTGCGCCGAGCTTCACACCCGAAAACGCGCTGCCGTCGACGAAGTGCACTGAGCCGCGTTCGACCCACAGGTGCCGGCGCGTACGGATGAACTCGACGCCATCGTATACCTGCTCACCGGTGATCACGATGCCGAAGCCCTTCCCGAGGGCCTCGGTGTAGTCGTTTCTGAAGTAGTCGCTCGGGTGTGCATACGCGCGCGTGCCATCGAAGCGAATGAACGCGTAGTGCTGGGGTAAGCGCGACCCCCGGGCGGCCCACTCGTCGACCTTCGGTCCTGGGGACGCCGGTGATGGCTTGACGTGGCCTTCGCAAATGAAGAGCTCGTCCCTCGTTTGGTACCAGACTCCGGTCGAGCACCCTTCGCCAAACACTCTGCGCGTGAAGCCAAGACGTGTCCCGGCGCCAATCGTGCCGCGTCGGCGTGACTCGCTGTCGGGCTCGAGCATCACGGGTGCGCCGTCGTCGATGACTTCGATCGACTTGGCCCAAGAGGGCGCGGGCGCTGCCGTTTGCCCTGTGACGGTCTCCGCCTCAACCGGTTGGGACCAACCGAGAGCAACTGCTGCGACCAACAGGAACGCGACCCCACCCATGCCATCCATGATAGGCGGCGGAGCGCCCAAAGGCTCAATCTTCGTCGTCGGGGCCGCTGATGTCGCCGCGCAAACCGTAGCGTTTGGCGAGCTCGCGCAGGTGGTAACGGGTGAGTCCAGCGGCCTTGGCGCTTCGGCTGATGTTGTCGCCGTGCTTGTCGAGAACCGCCTTGAGGTACTGCGCCTCGAACGCGTCGACGATCTTTTGCTTGGCGTCCTTGAACGGGACCTCGTTGTCGACGAACTGCTCGGCAGTGCCCCCTGCAAAGATCACCGGCGGTGTTTTCTGCGACGCGGGCAAGAGGTCGTGCATCCCGAGCTCGGTTCCATCGGCGAGGGAGACCGCGCGCTCGATCGTGTTCTTCAGCTCGCGAACGTTACCGGGCCATGGGAAGGCCTGAAGCTTCGTCATCGCATCACGCGCGATCGTGAAGTGCACGCCCTCCCCTTGGTGGCCGCGCTTGGCCGATTCCTCGAGGAACTGTTGCACGAGCGCGGGAATGTCCTCGGGGCGTTCTCGAAGCGGTGGCAAGTCGACCTGAACGACGCTCACACGGTAGTAGAGGTCTTCACGAAATGTGCCGTCGTTGACCATCTGGCGGAGGTCGCGATTCGTCGCGGCGACGACACGCACGTCGACGGGGATCATGCGCGTGCCACCGACGCGCTGCACCTCCCGCGTTTCGAGCACGCGCAAGAGCTTGGGCTGAAGGCTGATGTCGAGCTCGCCGATCTCATCCAAGAACAACGTGCCGCCATCGGCCACCTCGAAGCACCCTTGCTTGCGGTCGGCGGCGCCAGTGAACGAGCCGCGTTCGTGACCGAACAGTATGCTTTCGATGAGATTGGCCGGGATGGCGCTGCAGTCTTGAACGACGAGCGGTCGCTTCGAGCGTTTGGACGCGCGATGAATGGCGCGGGCGACGAGCTCCTTGCCGGTGCCGGTTTCCCCGCGAACGAGCACGGTCAGGTCGGATGCAGCAACCTTCTCGAGAACCGCAAAAATCTCGCGCATTCGCACGCCGTGCCCGACGAGATCATAGAATTTCTCGCGCCGGCTGAGGTCGATCTCGATCGACCCGGAGCCGTGCTCGAAACGGATGACGGTGTTCCCGATCCGCAAAGGCATGCCCGGTTCCAGCCATGCTTCGCGGACGCGCACGCCGGCAACCCAGGTGCCGCTACTCGAACCAGCTGGAGGTCACAGATGCCGCTGCGGCCGATGGTCATCCGTTCGCTAGCAATGTTGAGGCGCTTTCCTTTTTGGGGACCGTCTTCGACGACGAGGCGGCTCTTGCGAAGCTTGCGCTTGGTCGCTTTGCGATCGACGAATACTGTAGTCAGCGCATGGTCGTCGTTCACTCTGCGTCCTTCCGGATCGCCTCGATGGCGGCGGCATAGTTGTCGTTGTTGAAGACTGCACTGCCGGCGACGATCACGTCGGCGCCCGCTTCGACGACTTGCTTTGCAACACCCGGCTTCACGCCACCGTCGACTTCGAGATCGATGTCGAGGCCGGCCTCGTCGATCATGGCGCGAATCTGCGAAAGCTTCTCGTTGGCGGACGGGATGAAGCTCTGACCACCAAAGCCCGGGTTGACGCTCATGACGAGGATTAGGTCGATCTCGGACATGATGTAACGTAGGCAATCGGGAGGGGTATGGGGATTGAGCGACACACCCGCGCGCTTTCCGAGGGCGCGGATCTGCTGAAGGGTCCGGTGCAGATGCGTACAGGCCTCGGCGTGCACGGTGATCACGTCCGCCCCTGCGTCGGCAAACGACTGAACATATTTCTCTGGCTCGACGATCATGAGGTGGACATCGACGACGCGCTTGGTCGCGGCGCGGATAGCCTTCACGATCAGCGGGCCAATCGTGATGTTCGGCACGAATCGGCCGTCCATCACGTCCACGTGGATCCAATCGGCGCCCGCCTGTTCGACGGCCTGGACTTCAGCCTCAAGGCGGCCAAAATCAGCCGAAAGAACCGAGGGGGCGATTCTGAGGGGCTTTGGGGAGCGGGGCACGGCAGCAGTCAAGCGCCGCAGGAGCAGCATGTCAATGGCATCCGTTCCTTGACCGCTATAGTGCCTGCAAAGGACAATGGAAAAACGCCTCGCGGGAGGGCGGACGGGCGAGGATGAGCGATCAGAGATACCACCTGCTCGAAAAGCTTGAATCCGGGGGGATGGCCGAGGTTTTCCTCGGCGAAGCTACGAGCGTCCAGGGCTTCAAGAAACGCGTCGCAATTAAGCGCGTTCTGCCGCATCTCGCCTCACACACGAACTTCATTGGGATGTTTCTCGATGAGGCGCGGCTCGGCGCGCGGCTGTCGCACGCAAACATCGTCAGCGTCTTCGACATTGGCAAGTCGGACAACAGCTTCTTCATCGTGATGGAGTTCGTCGACGGGATCATAGAGACGCTGCGGGTCAAGGGGGAGTCATTCCCCCTGAAAGATGTGCTTTACATCGCGATGGAAACATGCCGCGGCCTGAGCTACGCGCATGAGCTCGTCGACGACGATGGGCACCCGGTCGATTTGGTGCACCGGGACGTGTCGCCACCGAACATCCTGATCAGCAAGCGGGGCGAAGTGAAGGTCACCGACTTCGGTTTGGCCAAGGCGCGCACGCAGCTCGAACGCACTGATCCCGGCGTCGTGAAGGGGAAGTTCAGTTACTTGTCGCCAGAGGTGGCGACCGGGCAAGACGTTGACGAGCGCGCGGACATCTTCGCACTCGGAGTCTGCGTGTGGGAGATGCTGGCCGGTCGACGCTTGTTTCTCGGCGATACCGACTATGAGACCGTCCAGGCGGTGTCCAATGCGAATGTGCCGAGCCTCGTCGGAGTTCATCCCGAGGTCGACCCGCAGATCGAGGGCTTGATCCTCAAGGCGCTCGCCAGGGATCCCGACGAGCGTTTTCGGACGGCGCGCGAGTTCGGCGATGCGCTCGCGGGCTACCTGTTCCACCATCAGATGAAGGTGACGTCGTACGACATCGCCAATCTCGTCAAAGCCGCCCTCGAGCGCCAAAAGTCCGTGCCGCCACAGCCGATGATGATCGACGGCATGATTCAAGAAGAGCTTGGTCGATTCACATCGCTCGAGAGCGAGGCGAATGTCCCGATCGATCCGTCAACGTCGTTTGCGAAGCAACCCGATGATGGCGCACGGCCACTCGATGCATCGGACTTCGTGGACCCGAGCAACTGGTTTGCCGGTGATGCAGAGGTCGAGACTGCAATCGAGAACGTGCGCGACAGTGCGCCGGCCGGAGCGACGATGGGCTGGTTCGAGTCGAAGGACGACTCCGTGAGGGTGCAGCGGGGCGCGGCCGTGCCCATGGGGCCGTCGCTGAATCCGCCCGCACGCTCGACGGGCGCGCCGGGGTCGCAGCCGGTCATGACGTTCCGCCCGCCTGGCGCAACGCCGGTTTCGATCGCAGCCGAGGCCACGAGTCAGCCGGCCGAGGCGACACAGGGCGCGACACCTGCCGAAAAGAAGCCGGGCGGCTCGAAGGTCGCCCTCATCATCGTTGGCGTGTTGGTGCTAGCCGCAGCCGGCGTGGTAGTCGGCTGGTTTCTCACGCGGTAGGCGGACGCTTCGCCTTCGCCCGAATGGTGCGGCTCACTTGTCGCAGTCGATGGTAGTCGTGCGGCGGAAGGCCATGTTCGCCAAAACGCGCGGCGAGGTACGCGTCGGTAACCTCACGCACTTCATCCGCCGCGGGGAACCCCGAACTGCGGAGCTCTTCGGCGTGCTCAATGGGCGTGACGTCAGGCGGGCGCGCTTGGCCCGCGCTTCGTAGACTGCTTTCGAGCGAAAGGTAAAGACGAACGGCCCGATCCCGATCCGGATCGAGCTGTCGGCCGGCGCGTGTTTGGCGTCGACGTTTGCGGCTCCAGCGAGCGAACAGCACACCGACCCCGAAGGTGCTCATGATCGCGACGAACCAGCGCCAATCGGGGCGAAACGGAATCGGTCCGAACTCTGGGTCGTCTCCCGAATCGTCTGCCGCGCCCTGTCGATTGGCGCCACTGTTTCCACGGAGCGATCGGTACCACGCCGAAAGGCGCTGAAGGGCCTTCGCTTGGTCCCGAATGTTGTACTCGACGATGTAATCGGCCCAGCGCACGCGCATCGCGTCCATCATCTGGCGGAGCTTCACCGCCAAGCCCGAGGGTGCGGCAAACACTTGGCCCGAGGCGGGCGTGGGGTCGTAGGTGATCCACCGGCCTTTGATGAGCACCTCGACCCAGCTGTGGGCGTGACCATTGCGGACGGCGTAGTAGTCGCCGTACGGGTTGTAGTCGGCGCCGAGGAAACCGGTGACGTTGCGCGCCGGCAGTCCGAGCGATCGCATCATGAGAGCCATCGCCGTGGAGAAGTACTCGCAGTGCCCTGCCTTCGCGTCGAATAGGAAGACGTGAAGCGGGTCTTCGCCTTCGGTGTCGGGCTGCTCGAGCGTGTACCGGAAGTTTCCGTTTCCGCGGAGGTAGCGCTCTACGAGCTGCGCTTGGGCGTTCGGATTGGTGGCATCGCCCACGACTTTGCGGGCCAAGGCGGCTACGCGCTCGTAACCAGCGGGCACTTCGACGTAGCGTTTGCGAAGCGCTGTGGGGATGCGCTCCGGGAAACCTCGGCGCTTCGGGGTGACGTGGGCCGTGTATGTGAGGGGGGCTTCGACGCGCCCACCATAACGAATGTCTAGGCCAGGAGCGTGGGTGATCCGCCGGTATCGATCGCGACCGGAACGAACCGTCGGCGGGACGCGCAGCGCCACAGTGCCCTCAGGCAGGAACAAGACCGCTTCCTCCATGGGATCGAGAATGATCTCGTACGCCTGGTCCTCGGGCAGAGGAGGACGGAAGACAATGTACTCCTCTTGGAGACGCTTGAGCGCGACGCCGTTCGATTGCGTGCGCGACCATCGGCCTTCGCTGTAGCGGTCGAACGAGGTTCCGCGAAGGCGGATCGAGATGGATTGTTGGGGGGGGTGGGGCCCATTCGCCGGCTTGACCCGCATGACGACCGTAGGGTCGTCGCGGATGGTCCCGAAGCCGCCAAGCTCGACGGCGTCACCGAAACCGGCGACCGATTGGGTACGGGCGCCTAGGTGCGACAAGACCCCAAAGCCAACGCGCGGAAATGCGAAGAACATCGCTGCCGTCAGGAGGAAGAGCGGGACCGCCAGGAGCGTAGTTCCACCGAAGAATGCAGGCGTTGCGAACTCCTTGCTGTCGAGCTCAGCCCGGAGCATGGGAGTGCCGGCGCCATGCTGGCTTTCGAGCTCCTTTCGGATGTGCGTGAGTGCGAGCATCCACGGCATGACCACCACGAAGCCAAAGAACACGACGGCGTAATCGAGACCGGCCGACAGCACGGTGCCCGCGATCAGATGGAGGAATCCGAGGATTGCGATCTGCTGGTAGTCGGCCGCAGTCTTCCGGTGCGAGAGGCGGGAGATCTGCAGAAAAGCCGCATATTGCACGCCAATGGTGAGCATCGCCTCCCCTCCAAGCCCGCGGGCAATTTGAAGTAGGAGAACCACCACGGCGGCGATGTTCCAGAAACGAGTGTACCCGGCGCGATCGAGAAGCGGCGCTTCGGCGAACCAACTCGCGACGAAGGCCACGACGAGGAACGACGACTCGATGGGGCTAAACGTCGTGCCGAGCATCAGTGCGGTCAGACCAAGACCGGCAAAGAGGTAGGTGACCAACTTGTGAGCCAAGGCAAACCTCATGCGGCCCGCCTTTTTCGCTTTCGAGCACGACGGGGCGCCTCGGCACGGCATGGCTTCAGCAGCGCGAGGAACCGCCAGATCGGGTCCGGCGGGGTGCCTCCCGCAACCAGCGGCGAGACGGTGTCGTTCGCCTGAACCTGTACGGAAACGCCCTGCGTGAGGTAGGCCCCGGCAGCGGTCGCCACCTCGGAAATCGAGATCTCGAACTGCTCTCGCCATCCCGCTTCGTCGTCGACATTCGACCCGATCAGGTTGTTCACGGTGAGCGTCACCAGGGAGTTCGAGTCCCGCTCGTGCTCACGGACGACGAGCTCTCCCCGGCTCGCCGTTCGCTTCCAATGGATATCCCGCGCCTCGTCGCCCTCCCGATAGAAGCGAACGCTCCCGGCGAACTCGTTGCCCCGGCCAGTTTGGTGGATGGGCGCGGCATCGCCTTGCATCGGGCGGACGGCTGGCGTTGCGACGTGGTCGAGGAGTCGCGGAAACACGATGACCTCGTCGGGCAGGTAGATCGTATATCCCTTTTCAATGAGGCCGAACGGGTAGCGCGTGATCACCCGCATCGTGCCCAACTCGACAATGCCCCTGCGCAGCGTTTCGAAGCGGTAGCTCTGCACCTGAGTCTCACCGGGCGCGACGCGAACGAACCTCGCGGGCTCGGTCTCTACACCGTCGAGCTCGTCCGTGGTTTCGACAGAGACGCTGGACAACCATCGCTTGTCGTTCAACAACGCCACGTCCATCACCGAACGCCTGCCGGCGAATAGTCTCGTCGGGAGCTTGCGTTTGATCTGGAGCTTCCAAAGCGCGAGGTCGCTGAGCACGCCGCTGACGAGCAGAAGGCTGAGCAACAGCCCGAGGATTAGGTACAAGAGGTTGTTGGCGGTGTTGACCGCAGCCAGGCCGACGCCGACGGTAATGAAGAGGAAGGCGCGCCCCTCGCGCGTCAACCGAAACTTCCGTCTGCTTCGCCTTCGTCGAAAGATCCGCATCGATCGGGCCGTTCAGAGAGGCACGGCGACGGCGGTGAGTAGCTCGCGAATCACGCGCTGCGCGTCGTCGCGGACCGCTCCGCCGCCCACGCCGCCGCTCATTTTCACTCTGTGCGACAAAACGGGGCCTGCGAGCACTTTCACATCATCGGGGAGCACGAACGAGCGTCCTTCCACCAGCGCCCGCGCCCTCGCCGCGCGTTCGAAACCGAGCGCGCCTCGAGTGGAGACGCCGATCGACAAGAGCGGTGTGTTTCGCGTGGCAATCACGATTCGATGCAGATAGTCGAGCACGGCGTCGTCGACGCGCACCGAGTCCACCGCCTGCTGCACGTGCCGAAGCTCGCTCCCACTCATGACCGCATCGAGCTGCTGCACCGGGTCCGCGCCGCGACGAGTAAGGACCTCTCGCTCGACGCCTGGCGGCGGGTAACCGATGCTGAGCCGCACGAGAAACCGATCGAGCTGTGACTCCGGAAGTGGGTACGTTCCGTAGAATTCTTGCGGGTTCTGCGTGGCGACAACGAAGAACGGTTCTTTGAGGCTGTGTGTCTCGCCGTCGATCGAAACCTGACGTTCGTCCATGGCCTCTAGCAACGCGCTCTGTGTCTTGGGTGTCGTGCGATTGATCTCGTCGGCGAGGAGAACCTGCGTGAAGATCGGACCGGGTCGAAACTCGAACGTGCCCTGCGATTGGTTGAACACGTTGCCGCCCAGCACATCGGTAGGCATCAAGTCAGAGGTGCATTGTAGCCGTCGGAACGAGACGCCAACCGAGGCTGCGAGTGCGCGGGCCAGCGTTGTCTTGCCGACGCCGGGTACGTCCTCGAGCAGCAGATGACCACGCGCCAAGAGCGAGACGACAGCCAACTTGATGACGTCTTCCTTGCCGCGCACGACGCGTGCGATGTTCTGGACTAGGCGCTGCGACGATTGGGTCGCGTTTTCGGAGATGTGCGCGACGCTGTGTTGAGCCACTTATGGAGCGTACCACAGCCGACGTTATGGGTACAATATTACACTCCGGCTGACTTTCTGGTCAGGGTTCCACTGTTTGTCCACAGCGGCGGAGCGGCACAAAGCTCCTGCTATTCCGGAGGCTTAGACTCTGAATGTTGCGCGGAGTCCACAGCGTTAGCTGGAAAGAGGATCGCGTTGGGATCTTCAAATAGAAATGCCTCTATCTCGTCTCGCTTCTCGTGGGCATCGCGGCGTCCCATTTCGATGAGGGTCTGCGCAAACCCGCCGTCGAACAGCAGGTAGCTCGCCAGGTCGGCGTCCGCACCCGCGCCGACATCCAGCATGCTGATGAAGGCGCGGCCGAGGCTCTTGCCAAACCGGACTCGGTTGGAGGCAAGGTAGTCGGACGCAACTTGGCCGATGTCGGTCGTCGGTCGAAGCACCAGCGAGTTGAGCAAGCGACGCTCCGCCAACGCACCACGCAGTTTCGCAGCTTCGTTGATGCGCTCGATGAACTCCGGCCCGTATGCACGGATGCCATCGTGCAGAAAGTCGTTGATGCGTTGCACGTCGAGAAGGTCTGTATTGACGTGGTCGAGAAGAAACGCATTGAGCACTTTGCCGAGCATGTAGGTCGCACCGGGGAACTTACCGTCTTGCACGGCACGTCGGTCAGCCGCGTGCGGCGTCGAAAGCCCAACGACCAACAAGCGGTTCATGCCGAGATGGATGGACGGCCCTATCGGCGTGTTGAGGCGAAGGCCGCCATCGCAATGGATCTCGTCGCCGATCTCGACGGGTGGAAAGATGAGAGGGATGGCAGCCGAAGCGAGCACGTGATGCTGGCCGATCTTGGCCTGACGGACCAACGCGTGGAGGCCTAAACCCTTGGGAATTCCAACGCCGGGAGCCGCGTCGACGAAAATCACAGGCTGGCCAGTGCCCACGTGCGTGGTGCTGACAGTGAGCGCGCGAAGAGCGCCGCTTCGAATGTTTCGCCTGAGGCGGCGCCAGTGAACGGCCCTTCCAACGATGGCCGAGAGCGGGGTCGGATCGAACACCCCACGGGCCTGGGCGCTGCCGCCGAGCAGCACGCGGTAAAGGCCAGCGGCTTGGCGAAGACCAAACCCAAGCACGTGCGGCAGCTCGAGGTCTGCCCAAAGCGAGACGAGCTGTTTCAATGCGCCGGGCATCTCGCCGATGGCCGACGCGACGAACGCGCCGTTGACGGCTCCAACGCTGGTGCCCGAAATTAGATCGATCTTGGGTGCGTTGCCGCGCGCATCGGCGAACTCGCTAAAGACGTATTCGAGGACGCCAACTTCGTACGCGCCTCGCGCGCCACCTCCCGAAAGTATCAAGCCAAGACCACTCAACGTTCTTCCTCGTCCTCCAAGCGTACCAGTCGAACCGGGTTGTCGCAGAAATCGTCACCCTAGAGTAGTCGACGGATCTCGGGCGGGAGCCACACGTCCCCGTGGGGCAATCGGCGGAGCGCCTCGAGCATCACCTTGGCTCGGCCCCATGGCGGAGCCGTTGGCGAGAGGTAGATCACGAGCCTGCCCCCAACCGTACACAGGCCCCCGTCAATATGGGCTTCGTCGGGGAGCTCTTCCTCGAGTAGAACGATCCCGAGGCGCGTCAGGGCTCGTTCCAGCGCGTCGAGCTGCTGCGCGAGGTCCACGGCCCTAACGTGTGCTTAGGGGCCGCCACCCGCAATCTGGTCGTTTTAGGGGCGGAGCTGGTAAGATGACGCCGCTTTGATTCGCCTTGCAAAACCGTGGATCGGCGAGGATGAGCAGCGCGCCGTCGCCGCCGTTCTCGAATCCGGACAGCTCGTACAGGGAGCTCTCGTGGAGCGATTCGAGCAGGCGGTCGCTGCCTTGACCGGCCGCCGGCATGGGGTCGCAGTGTCGAGCGGAACCGCCGCGCTGCAGCTTTCGCTCAAGGCGCTGCAGGTCGGGCCGGGGGATGAGGTGCTCTGCCCGGCCCTTAGTTGGCCGAGCCCGGCGCACGCGGTTCGAGTTGCGGGAGCCAAGGTACAGTTCGTCGACGTCGAACAGGACGAGTGGAACAGCACGGCTGAGGCGCTACGCGCTGCGCGGAATGGCAACACGAGGGCGGCGATCGTGATCGACCAGTTCGGCAATCCGGCTCGCGCCGAAGAGATCCGCGACGCGCTCGGGGCGCTTCCAATCATCGAAGATGCCGCGTGCGCGTTGGGAAGCAGCTTCACGAACGGCCCCTGCGGCAGCCTCGGGCAGGTGTCTTGTCTAAGCTTTCATCCGCGCAAGATCCTGACGACGGGCGAGGGCGGGATGTGCCTCACCGATGACGATGATGTCGCGGAGAAGCTACGGATGCTGCGCAATCACGGACAGCTCGGGGGCGTGTTCGTCGTTGCCGCGGGGAACTTCCGGATGACCGAGATCGCCGCCGCTTTAGGGCTGGCGCAACTTCAACGGCTCGACGATATCGTGCTGCGGAGGCGCGGGCTCGCGGCGCTCTATCGCGAGGCCTTGGAAGGCGAAGTGGATCTCCAGCGCACGCCGGCGGGTTCGGAATCCAATTATCAAACGCTTGGCGTGATCCTGCCGCAGGGGCATGATCGCAACGCCGTGCTCGAGAAGCTACGGGAGCGCGGCGTCGAGGCGGGGCTGCTCTCGTTTGCAATCCACAAGCTCGGAAGCTTCGCGGGCAGCAACGCGTCGATGCCGATGGCCGAACACATTGCAGCGCGCGGGCTTGCGCTTCCGCTCTACCCGCAGATGCGAAACGCCGAAGTCGACGAAGTCGTGAGAACCCTGCGCGGGGTGCTCAATGGGTGATGATCTCGTGTTGGAGGTGGAAGGACTTCGCAAAGTCTTCCACATCGGCTTCTTCCGAAAGCGCGTTGAGGCGGTCAAAGGCACCACCTTCAGCGTGAAGCGAGGCGAGATCTTCGGGCTGCTTGGGCCGAACGGTGCAGGGAAGACGACTACCATCAAGGCGATCCTGCGGCTGATCTTTCCGACCGAAGGCGAGATCCGGCTCTTCGGCCGTTCCGCGGATGACCGCGAAGTGGCGAAGCGCGTCGGATACATGCCCGAGAATCCGTACGTGTATCAGTACCTCAAGCCGCTGGAGTTTCTGGACCTGTGCGGGAGGCTGGTCGGAATGCCCAAAGCGGATCGTCGTATTCGCTCGGAGGAGATGATCGACAAGGTCGGGCTCCGGCACGCGATCGACCGGCCGATCGGCAAATTCTCGAAGGGCATGATGCAGCGGATTGGGCTCGCGCAGGCCCTCCTCCACGACCCGGAATTATTGGTGCTCGACGAGCCGATGAGCGGGCTCGATCCGATCGGCCGAAAAGAAGTGCGCGACTTGCTGCTCGAGCAGCGCGATCGCGGAAAGACGCTCCTGTTTACGAGCCACATCCTCAGTGACGTCGAGCTCTTGTGTGACCGGATCGTGATCATGCAGGAGGGGGAAATTACCTCCGAAGGGCAGGTGCACGACCTGCTGGAAACCGCCGGCCGCCGTGTCGAGATTCGGCTGAGTGGCGCGTCGCAGAAACTCAAGGAGTCGCTAGGCTCGCGGGGGACGATCCTCGACGACGGCGCCGGACACCTGACTCTACGAGTCGATGGTCAGAAAGCGGTCGATGAGATCATTCGGATCTCGAACGCCGCAGGCGCGAGGCTCGATGCCCTGGTCCCCGAACGCCAAACGCTCGAGAAGTTGTTCGTGAAGAACGCGGGCCGCTGAGCCGCCCACTTG
Source organism: Deltaproteobacteria bacterium (assembly GCA_019313915.1). GTDB lineage: Bacteria > Myxococcota_A > Polyangia > Polyangiales > Houyiibacteriaceae > SG8-38. Next base: position 10,164 of record JAFDAJ010000038.1, on the reverse strand, counting down.
CCCAGCCGGCGGGCGTCCCTAGATCTACGGCATGACCGTCAAGAGGGTTTCACCGAAAGAGGCCGACGCACTCGTCAAAGAAGACGGCTATGTCTACGTCGACGTTCGCTCGGTTCCGGAGTTCGACGCGGGCCACGCGGCCGGCGCCTATAACATCCCACTGATGCACGCGACGCCGTCGGGCATGCGTCCGAACGGAGAATTCATGCCGGTGATCACCGCGGTCTTCTCGAAGGACAGCAAGCTGGTAATCGGGTGCCGGTCCGGCAATCGCTCGCTACGCGCGACCGAGGCGTTGGTTGCAGCCGGGTTCGAGCACGTCGTCGATCAACGGGCCGGGCACGGCGGCGTACGGGATGCGTTTGGCCAGGTCCAAGAAGCGGGCTGGGAGAGCGCCGGCCTCGAAGTAGCAACCGAAGCCCACCCCGACAGGACCTACGAGGCGCTCGTCGCACGTCGAGACGGCTAGCCGAAGAGGCTTGCCCAGACGATTCCTGGGAGCCGCATGAGCGAAGGATCGGCGTTGAAGTAGGTCATCTCGCGACCGAGGGTCGCCGCAGTCTTGTGGTCGATGAACCAAGCGGGCTTTGGCCAAACGCGAAACGGGCCGCGAAGTACAGACTTCTGCGGCTGATCGAACATGTAAGTGTTGTGGACCACGCCGCGTCCCGAGCGAATGTCTTCGTCCGTGTGCCCCGGGAACGCGCCCCAGGTCGGACTGACGAGCGCGTAGTTGATTCCGGGCCAGTGGTTCACAGCGACGCTACCGTAACGGAGATTCGCGATCGCTCGCTCTACGGCCTCTGCAACGGCCGGGTCCTTCAGCGACTTCGGATGCACGAAGATGCCGGCGCTCAGGGTTCCCCAAATCGAGTCGTTGCAAAAATCGACCGCCTGATCGATGTACTCGACGACGGACTCCGCAGACAGGGCGACCTCGCTCGTCTGACCGCACCAGGACTCCCTATTGAAGCAGATGTCGTCGGTGTTGGTGGGGTCGAGATGATGGATCAGCGTCCAGGGCACCCGGCCTTCGTCTCTGCCGCCAAACTGATCTGCATCGGGATGGTGGTTGACGAACAACTTCTGGCGATCTTGAGCGCCCGGGTAATACGGCTTGCGGTCCGCAGCCCGGGCCAAGGCGAGCTGGAGCGACGAGAGCAGGTCCTCACGCTTGTCCCATTGCTCATGCTGAACGACGACCCGAGTCGCAACACAGTTGAACCCAGCGTTGTTACACAGCGACGAGGCTAGATTGAGACCGTGAAAATCCAAGTCTTTTTGAGACCAAGGGCCAGGCACGATGATGATCGGGCTCACGTTGCCGAGCTCGCTGCTGAGACGCTTGGTGTTGCGCGGATTGCGATTCGCCTTGCGCTGCGCTCCCTCTTCGCCGACGCCGTACACGATCGCGTCGTGGGTCTTGTCGGACCCTGTGATGTGGATCTCTTCGACCAAGCGATGCATGCAGAGGTAGTCGCCTTCGACCGCGCCTCCGTAGACGACTCGGAAGAACCCGTGCTCTCGTAGAGGAGCGAATGCTTCATCGATGAAAGAACCCAAATACTCGTTGACCGGGTTCATCTTCAAAACGACGACCTGACCTTCGACGAACAGTTTGTAGAGCGCATCCATGGGCCCGATCGAAGCCACGTTGCCGGCCCCGAGGACCAGAGCGACTTTGCCTTTCGGCGACTTCTCTTTGTAGAACGCGGCCTGGTTCTCGCTCAGGTTTTCGAGCGTCACGCCCGGCTGCATCCAAACTTCCGAGGTGAAGCCATTGAAGAAAACGCCATCCCAACCGTCGGTGGGAAACACCGGCGCAACCACCTGACCATCAGGACGCGTGAACGCAGGCTTTGGGAGCAGGGGCACGCCGCACTCCTGGATGTCGCGAAGCGATGCGATCAGCAGGGACAAGTTCTTGACGACCGCCCCCGGCCCGGCCAGCCATTCTTCGGCCTCCTCAGCGGTGCCCATGGTCATACCCTTGGCTTGCATGGCGGCTCGCACCCAAGCTTCCGCCACTTCGACGACCCCATCACGCACGTGTTCGAGGAGCTCGATGCGCTCCTCGATGTCGAGCGCGGCCCACTCTTGCTTGTTGTCCTCCAGGATCGCGAGCGCTTCGTCGAGCTTCGACTGCGATGTGGGTTCGACGCGATGCTCCGCTTCGGGGAGCGCGGCGGAGCCTTGGGGTTCGGCGACAGCTTGGGTCACGGTGCCTCCTTCTGCGGGGTGGATAGCGAGGACATGTTGGGGTGTTGGCCCTCAGAGATCAAGAACTCCTGAACCTCGTCGAGCGTATCGCAAACGCGAGCCGGTGGAAGGCTTCGGAGGAACACTTTTCCATAGCCTTTTCGGCGAATTCGGGAATCGAGGATCGCAACGATCCCGCGGTCCTGGGTGGTTCGAATCAGGCGCCCAAAGCCCTGTTTGAGTGACAGCGCGGCGGCTGGCACGAGGTATCGCATGAAGGAGGATTCGCCGGCCTCGTCGAGACGCTCGCACCGCGCGGCCACGACGGGGTCACTTGGAACGTCGAACGGCAGCTTGTCGATGACGACGAGTCGAAGGGCGGCGCCCGGGACATCGACGCCTTCCCAGAAGCTAGCGGTGGCAAACAACACCGCGTTGCCTTGGTCTCGAAATCGATCGAGCAGCGTCTGCTTCGGTGCGTCCCCTTGAACGAACCACTCGTGGTCGAGCTCGTCGCCCACGCGCTTCGCTAACATTCGCATCATGCGCAGTGACGTCGAGAGAACGAACGCACCGCCCTCTGACATCCGGATGAGCTCGAGGATCTCTTTGGCGGCGGCGTCGGGAAAGTCCGAGGCACGCGGGTCAGGTAGGTGCGTCGGCGCGTACAACGCGGCTTGCTCCTCGTAGCGAAACGGGGACTCGACGACTTCTTCGCTGACCTCGGTTTCGATTCCGAGGCGACGTTTGACGAAGGCGAAGTCGCCGCCGGTGGTCAGGGTTGCGCTCGTGAACACCACGCAGGGAACTCGCTCGTGGAGACGCTCTCGCAGCAGGGGGCCGACATCGATGGGGCTAGAGCCTACGGACGGACTGCGCCCACTTCCTTGGGCCCAGCTCACTTGGCCCGGCGCTTCGAGCGATCCGAGGGCATCTCGAAGCTGGTCCGCGCGCCTCGCGATTTGCAGAATGTTCTCCTGGGGCGGCCGAATGTTCCGGCACGACGCAGAAAGCTCCGCAAGGACGTTGTCCAGCGCGAACAGCGCGTCTTGTGGAATCGCCTCCGCGGGCAACGAGACGCGGCCGCCGTTCGCGTTTCCGGGCAGGGCGGTAAAGAAATTCGAGGACTGCTGCAGCACCGCGTCGACGAGCCGCGTCTCGTTGCCCGTGGTGCCTCGTTTTCCGCCCAGAGCTACGCGGGCGTCGCGCGCCAAGCGTTCGAGCATGGCGGTGGACAGACGTGAGCCGAAGAAGAGGGTGGCGGTGTCTTCAATCTGATGTGCCTCGTCGAAGATGACGGCGTCGTAGTCTGGTAACACGGACGCGAAACCAGTGTCGCGAAGCGCGAGGTCGGCAAAGAACAAATGGTGGTTGACCACCACCAACTGGGCGCCCTCTGCACGCCGGCGTACGCGAGTCGCAAAGCACTCGTCGTAGTACTCGCAACGGGCGCCGATTCGCGTGTCCGAACCGCTCACGACGCGCGACCAAATCGGGTCTTCTTCGGCGATCGTGGCGAGCGTGGCGCGATCACCGGAATCGGTTGCCTCGACCCAGCTACGAAGCGTTGGCAACGAACGTGCGAAGCGTGGCTGTACGGCATCGGCGCTGCTCGACAGCTCGTGAAACCGGCGGCGGCAGAGGTAGTTGCTCAGACCTTTCACGCAGGCCGCGTCGATGTCGATGCCGAGGTGACGCTTCAAGGCCGGCAGGTCCTTCTCCATGATCTGGTCCTGCAGCGCGCGCGTTCCGGTGGACACCAGGACGCGGCGGCCACTCAGGGCGGCCGGAATCAGATAAGCCCAGGTCTTGCCCGTGCCAGTTCCCGCCTCGATCAGAAGAGTCCCGTCGTGCTCCAACACGTCTTGCACAGCGCGAGCCATTCGAATCTGGCCGGGACGATGCTCATAGCCGGAAACGCCGCGGGCCATCGGTCCCGTAGGTCCAAGCAGGTGACCCGCATCCATTGGCGTGCTCTAGCACGAGGCGCTGCCGCTGCCTCCGTGACGCGCTATACAAAGCCGCACCGTGATCCCCATCCGCGACCTCAACCAGACCCGCCGCACACCCATCGTCACGTGGGCCCTCATCGGCGTGAACGTGCTGATTTTCGTGGGGAGCTTGAGCCTCGGGAAGGTCGGGGCCGAAACGATGATGATGCGCTTTGGTGTCATCCCGGACATCATCGTTCACGGGAACTGGGCCCTGGCGCGCGTGGACGGGGGAGCGGTGGGGAGCTGGGTCACACCGTTCACGAGCATGTTCCTGCACGGTGGACTGCTGCACCTCGGAAGCAACGTGCTGTTCTTGCACATCTTCGGCGACAACGTCGAGGACGTTCTCGGCCGAGTCCGGTTTCTTCTTTTCTACACGCTATGCGGCATCGGGGCGGTCGTGGGGCAGATCCTGGTCGATCCGAACAGCATGGTGCCAATGATCGGGGCGTCAGGTGCAATCTCAGGCGTCCTGGCCGGGTACTTGACGCTGTTCCCGCATGCCCGGGTCGTCACGCTCATCCCGATCTTCATCTTCATTCACTTCATGGAAGTGCCGGCCGGAATTTTCATCGTGCTTTGGTTCGTGTTGCAGCTCGTGCAGGGCTACCTGTCCCTCGGCATCATCGCGGAGGGCGGCGGCGGCGTCGCGTGGTTTGCGCACATCGGCGGCTTCCTCGTCGGCCTGGTGTGCATTCGAATGATGTACCGAAAGCCTAAGGGGCGTCGGCAGCGGTTGTTTCGCTAGGCGCAGGCACCGGTTCGACAGCTGCCGGTGGGGCGGGAGCGGGAGGCTCAGCCTCGGCCTTCACCTCGCTCGCAGGAGGCTCCGCCTCGGCCTTCACCTCGCTCGGAGGCTCCTCCGTGACCGCCTCGGTGCTCGGGGCGGCTTGCGTGGGCTCGGCGGCTCCGTCCTCTTGAAGCGTTATGCTGACGGTGGCGGCCATGCGTCGCGTCTCTTCGATGAAGTCGGTGCGGGTCACGGACTTGCTGGCGGTTTTGTAACCATCTTTGGAAACGACGATTTTGCGGGGCGCCTTCATCGACTTGAACTGGAGCGTGCCGGGCGTAGTGGCCTCGCCGCCGCCTACTGCACTGGCCCTCGCGCCCGCCGGGCTGGTGACAACCTGGACGACGAAGGGAAGCGGCGCGAGCCAGAGGTTGACCGTCGCTTGGTCGGCTCCGACGGTAATTTGATGCCTGCGAGCCAAGTAGCCACGGGCCTTCGAGAAGAATGAAAGCTTGGTCCCGACCTCGTATTCGAGCTCGAGCGGCGTTCGCCCAATGCCTTTGCCGTTGACGCTGACGAAGGCGCCAGACGGACGAGAGAGAACCCGGAAGTTCACCACGCCTGTGTCCGCTGCCTCCACCGGCGTCGCCTCGACGGGCGCCGCCTCGGCCTCAGCCTTCGGTTGGGTAGGCGCTGCCGCCTCAGTTGCGATCACCTCTTGCGCAGGTTGTGCTTCTGCACTGACCTCCTCCGGCTGAGGCGCTGGCACTACTTCGGGCTGAACCGCGCGGGAAGGTTCCTCGGCGCGCTGTGTCGATTGGCCGAGATACGGCGCTGCCAGCTTCATCAGGTCGTCGGTGTACCCCAGCTGCCAGGCCGCTCCTGCGCCAGCAGCGACCACCACCACGAACAGGATGAGGAACAACCAGCCTCGGACATCCTTTTTCTCCGGCGTCGGTCGCATTGTCCACGCGGGTGTGGACGCTTTCGGAACCTGGAACGCCTCGGCAGGAATTCCGGGCGCTTCGGGAACGGACGCAACGAGCGGCGGAACCGTCGGCACTCCGGGATCGAGTAAACTGGCGTCGATGAACTCGCCCTCCGCGGGGCCGAACGAATCGGCACTGCCCGGACCGAACAGATCCGGAACGGCGTCCTGCAACGGTGAGCTCGAGGCTGCGGGCACCACCGGTGTCAGAAGCTTCTCCGCGATGAAGGCCGAGGATGCATCCCTGGCTACTACCGTTGCGTCGGCATCTGCGGGGAAATCAGACTCGGCCAGCTCATGAACCTTGGTGGTCTCATCGTCGAGAAAGTCATCTTCGGCGTCGAGCTCGTCCATCGCCGGCGCGGCTGCGCTGCTCATGCGCCCGCTTCCGCTCAACCCCGAGCCGCCAAAGGCGGACATTGCGCCGCGCGACGGAGCGTCGGCGACAGTCTCTGTGTTGTCGCTGGGCACCTCTCGATAGGTGCTGAATGCTCCGCGAGCTGCCGCGGTCTGGTTGCCGCCAATCTGGTTGCTGATCTGCCGGGCGCGTTCTGCACCCGCCTGGGCTTCGCGTTTCGCAACATCGCCCGCGCCGCCTTCTTCGAGCGCAGAAGCTAGGAACTCGCTGACGTGACGGACCTTGGTCCGATCCGCTTCGGCTAGGTCACCGGGATCCGAGGCGAAGTCCGGCGCGTGGCGAACGCCCTCTTTGCCGTGGTCGAAGACACCGGGTTGACCGCGGTCCTCAGCGATGCGTTGCACGACCGAACGGGACTCCGGGTCCATCTTGATGAACTTGATGCCCATTCCCGACGGATTCTCCGCGTCGGTCTCTGCCTCGTCCCGCCTCCAGACCACGCGCCCCACACCGTGAATCAACGTCGACTGGTCTTGAAGGATGAACTCGAATTTCAGAAGCGTACCCACCGCCAATGGCTTCTTGGCCTTGATGAATACACCCCCGCGCGAGATGTCACTGCTGTAGCGTTCGATGAAATCCTCGAGCGTGGCGCTCTTGTAGCGGATCTTCAGCGAAAGCAGCGTGCGCTTGTCCTTGCGTGCGTCTGCCATGATTTTTTGTCCGAAACCCCCAGCTCCAGCCTAGCCATCGATTCGTGAACCAACAAACGTTTGGCCTAGAAAAACGACCTCACCTAGGGGTTAAGGCGAGTGACAGTTGCGCACTAAACTCGCGTTCGGCGCCCAACGTAGTCCGAAATCGCACATGGGTGTCAACGGAGATCCCCATGTTTACGCCTTGGAATTCAACGGCCCACTGTGATTTCGAACAGTGACTGACCGTTGCCTCGTGGACCGAGAACCCGGTGCGAAAAAGATCTCGCAGCGCGCACGCAAATTGTTCAGCGCTGGGTTCGATTTCAATGTGGCGAGTGGACCAGGGGCGCCCTGGCGACGTCGTCTGACCGACACACAGCGCGCACGCGTCGGCGAGTGAGTCCGCTTCCACGTTGATCTCGATACCTCCGGCTGACGGATTCGTACGCACGATGGCTTCGCGCCCCCATGCAGTCGGGCGGCCCCCGAGTCGCAGGAGCGACGGACCAAAGACTTCACCGAGCTCGGGCGCAACATCGAGGAGCGGCGCCAAAGCGAACCCGCGATTCTCGAGCTCTGGATGAGGCACGCAAAGCGCAGGCGAGTCGTGCGGGCCGCGTTGATCCCAAAGCAGGTCGAGATCAATGCTGCGGGGCCCCCACCGCTTGCTGGAAGCCCGACGGCGGCCCAGGCGCCGTTCGGTGCGTAACAAGACACTCAACAGCTCGGGTGGCTGAAGCGTCGTCTCCACACGAAACGCGGCGTTCAGGTAGCGTGGTTGCGGCGGCCCAAGGGGCTCGGTTTCGTAGATCGTAGAGACCTCCCGAACCTCGATCCCGTCGCGGGCATCCAAAAGCGCGCCGGCGCCCCGGATCGCCGCCTCTCGCGCACCAAGATTCGACCCCACCCCAACAACGACGACACTCACAACACCCACCACGATTAAAAGGGGACAGTCCCCTTTTTCATAGGGTTAATTGCGGCTACCTTGCGCGCATGTCGGAGATGCCGCTTTTCGAGCGTCTTCAGGGTCGAGACCATGACGGCGAGGAACGTGTCTTCCGCGTGGCGGAAGTCAACCGCGCGGTTCGGCTCACGCTTGAAGACAACTGGGCGAACGTGCTCGTCGAGGGGGAACTCTCGGACGTACGGCGCGCGAAGGGCCATGTCTACTTCACACTGAACGACGAGGAAGATCCGGCGCAGCTTCGCGGCGTGATGTTCTCGTCGGACGTACGGCGGACAAAAGCGCCACTGCAAGATGGTGCGCGCGTTCGGTTCCGCGGGAAGTTGTCGTTGTACACGGCGCGCGGCCAGTTCCAACTGATTGCGCGCGCGGCGAAGCTCGCGGGCGAAGGTGATCTTGCGGCGCAGTTTGCCAAGCTGCGCAGGAAGTTGGAAGCCGAGGGCTTGCTCGATCCGGAACGAAGGCGTCCGCTCCCCGAGTTGCCGCGCGTGGTGGGTGTCGTCACTAGTCGTACTGGCGCAGCGTTGCATGACATCATCCGTGTCGCCTCAGAGCGGTGCCCCGTGCAAATCCTCGTCGCTGACTGCCGTGTGCAGGGCGAAGATGCGCCCGGCAGCATCGTGTCGGCACTCGAGCTGATTCAGCGAGTGAACGATTTAGATGTGGTCATCGTCTCGCGCGGGGGTGGCTCTGCAGAGGACCTTTGGGCGTTCAACGACGAAGGCGTGGCTCGCGCGATTGCGGGATGCCGGGTTCCTGTCGTCAGCGGCGTCGGACACGAGGTCGACATGACGATCGCAGATCTGGTCGCCGACGTGCGTGCCGCGACGCCTTCGAATGCGGCCGAGATCGTGGTGCCGATGCGCGAAACGTTGCTGCGGGATGTGCAGTCTTTGGAGCGGCGGCTCAGCCAGGCCTTGGACAACCGGGTCGGTGAGCTTCGACTCCGTCTCGAGCGCCTGCTGCGACCGCTTTATGGCGCTCGGCGTGTGATCGCTCCGGTGCACGAGCGGCTTGCCGATCTTCGTCAGCGCTTGATGCGCCAGGACCCGCGGTCTGTGCTGCGCCGTGATCAACGACAGCTCGCCGTATTGTCGGCGAAGCTCAGGGATGCGGGCCGGTTGCCGGTTCGCCACCGTCGCGAGCGTTTGGTTGCGCTCCGGTCCACGTTGCAGAGTCGAGGGCGGCCCATGGTGCGCGAAGCGCGTGCGGCGTATGCGGAGCTGTGCGCGCAGCTCGATGCGCTTTCTCCGCTGCGGGTGCTCGAACGCGGGTATGCAGTCGTCATTCACGAATCGACAGGCCGCGCGGTGATGAGCCATTCAGAGGTGAAAGAAGGCGACCGACTGCGCGTCCGAGTGTCTGATGGCGAGTTTGGCGCGAAAGTCGAAAATCATGACTGACGCCATTTGCCTAGGCATATTCGGCTGGCCGGTCGCCCACTCGAAATCTCCGCAGATGCACGAATCGGCGGCGCGCGCGCTCGGCATCGAGCTTCGGTACGAACGCTTCGAGGTCGCCCCAGGCGATCTGGCAGACTCGATTCGACGCAAGCACGATGCGGCGATCGACGGATACAACCTCACCGTGCCCCACAAGGAAGCGGTGATGACGTTGATCGACGAGGTCACTCCCGCGGCGCAGGCGATCGGCGCGGTCAACACTGTCGTACGCACGGACGGGCGGTACGTCGGACACAACACAGATGCCCCGGGATTGGTGCGCTCGCTCGAGGAAGCCGGGGTACAGGTGGGCGGCGCGCGCGTGGTTGTGCTTGGCGCCGGGGGCGCAGCGCGCGCGGCAGTCGTTGGGCTCTCGAACGCGGGGGCGGAGGCCATCACGGTGCTTTCCCGACGGCCGGAGCAAAGTGAAGGGCTAAGCAGCGGGTTGCGGCCGCACGTCGAATGCAGCCTGGCTGCCGCCTCGCTCGACGAAGCGAGCTCGTATTTCGAAACCGCGGCATTGCTCGTCCAGGCAACTAGCGCGACGCTCGAATCGAACCCGGGTGCACTGGAGTTCGCGGCGTCACTCCCCTTCGATGCGCTACCGGACGATGCGGCGGTCATCGACATGGTCTACAAGCCGCTCAAGACGTCAGTGCTCGCGCGGGCCGAAGACCGCGGCCTCACCATCGTCGACGGTCTCGGGATGCTCCTGCACCAGGGTGCGATTGCATTCGAGATGTGGACGGGCCTCGAGCCTCCGCTCGCTGTCATGCGTTCGGCGTTGA
>JAFDAJ010000419.1 GCA_019313915.1 Deltaproteobacteria bacterium | reverse complement strand
ACACCATCGATTAGAGGAGGTGGTGAAGACCGACGCACCCACAGCGCCGTTGCGAGTCCGAGGAGCGAAAGCCCGGCGATGAGCACGACCGACCACGGAAAAGCCCCGCCAAATAGCTGTGGTCCGACGACCACCAGGATGCAGAGAATAGCGGTGTCCGGTGCGATCGGGCGCAGCCGGTTCGTGTCGAGCGGGTTCATGGTCGCAGGATTTGCTTCGTAGTTTGAATCACCGAGTCGGCGGTGTTCTTCCAATGGAATCGTCTGGCGTAGCGCTCGGTGGCCCTTTCGAGGACGGCGACCTGGTGGTCTACCTGAAATGTTTCGAGATGGATCAACGCGCTGCCGTAGGTGCGCAGCCAATTGAGGACGGTGCGCTGCTCCGCTGCGCGGCGATAGTCGTCCAAGTAGAAGCGCGTGCCCACGTGGCAGTTGGCGAAGACCTGGTACAGGCACGCTTCGCGGCCGCGGCGCGTCGCAATCGGGGGACCGTCGATCAGAACGGCGTCGATGCGCTGCGGGAACTGCCCAGGTTGATAACTGCGAAACCAACTCAGGCCGTGACGCTGCCAACGTAGCGGCCGTTGCACCAATTCCACGCGAGCGGAACCGCCATGCAGTTCGAGATCTCCACGGGTTCGCTCGAGAAAGGCAGAGTCGCTTTCGATGGAGAAGATGCTGGCGTCCGGTAGATCGCGGCTGAGACGAAGGGTGGAGGTTCCGCTGCCGAACTCTACGATGCTCTTGGCTCCGATCGACCGAAGATCGTCGAGGATCCCGCGATACGCCATCTCCCCGAGACTCCAACTCGAGCTGAACTCAAGTGCTGAGGTCATCGTGATCCTGGGCCTCCTCTTCCGCGGGAGGAGCATACCACCTAAGCGCGGCAAGTCCCTGTTGGTAGAGCAGGTCGCCCCAGAGCCGGTTCCGGAGCACAAACGTTGCGCCGAGCAGCGCAAGGATGCTCAACGTGACGGAGCCGAGCAAGACCGCGATCGGTGGCCAGTCGAACCCCAACAGTGAGGCTCGTCCAACAGCGGCCGTCACCACGACGACGATGAAAATGAGGCTGGGCCCGGCATGAATCTGGACAAACGACAGCAAGGACGCGCCGCTGACGTGAGCCGTCAGCCCGTACAGCAGTAGGTAGAAGACGAGCAGGGCCAGCAGCGTCGCGACTGCTACCCCGGGAATTCCCCACTGAGCGCCGACCACCGCTCCGACGACGATCAGAATGCCATAGATCCCTTGGCATGCGGACAGAGAAAACACACGGCCCGTGGCCCAGACGATGCTCGCGGCGAAACGGTATCCGGCCCGAAAGTAGACCCCTAGCGAGAGGATCTGAAATGGAACGATCGCCTCCTCCCAGCCGGGCCCCAGCAGGACGAAGATGATCTCCGGTCCAAGGACGAGTCCCCACGCGGACAACGGAAGCGTCACGGCCGCGGTCGCTTCGGTCCCCACCAGCAAAGCTTTCTCGAGATAGCCTCGATCGCTTTGAGCCCTGGAGAAGGCTGGGAACAGGACCATGTTGTGCAGATGTCCGAGCATGCCTGGGACGGTGGATATGAGCTGATAGGCGCGGCTGTAGTATCCGAGGGGCTTGGCGCCGAGCACGCTTCCGATGACGACATAATCGCCATGCAACGCCCAAAAGTTCAGCGACATCGATAGCGTGGTGCCGCCCCCGAACCGAAGCAGACGACGCACTTCATCGCCGATGCGCGGACGGACGAAGCGTGGGCGGACGAGCGGCAACTTGAAGAAGAGACCAGGACGACGATCGAGAGCTCTCGGAACGCCAACTTTCGACGCAAGATGGCAAGTAGCAGGCCGGACGCCGCGGCGAGGGGACCCGACAGCGCAAGCACGACCACCAGGACAGGCACCTCCGGGTCGTCATACAGCAGGAGAACCGTGTCTGCGTTCACGGCGATCATCGCTGCAACGAGTGATGAGAGGCCGAGTGCCAAGAGAACTCGATGATGGTAACCGCCGCGGCGAAAGCCCCAAACTCCGTCGGCGTGAGTAGCCTCGCCAGTATGGCGAGCGTGCCGAGCCGCAGCGGGAGGTTGAGGAGAATCTCTGCGCCCGACCACTTTGCACCGACCTTCAGCCGCTGCCCCAGATTTTGAGGTTGCTTCGACAACGGTCAGCCTTGGTGAACCGAGCGATGTTTGAGGTTGTCGATCAAGACATCTGCCGCGCGTTGGCTCGCCCGCCCGTCCCAGAGTTCGGGAACGCTGCCGGTCTTCCCGCGCCCCGCTAGGATCTCCCGAACCACAGCTTGGATCCTCTGCGGGTCGGAGCCGACGACGGTGTTCGTGCCTACCGAGACGGTGACGGGGCGCTCCGTGCACGAGCGAAGCGTGAGGCACGGGATTCCAAGCACCGTGGTCTCTTCTTGGAGTCCACCCGAATCGGTGAGGACCAACTTGGCGCTCGCGGTGAGCGCCAAGAAGTCGAGGTAGCCGAGGGGTTCCGTGAGATCGACGTTGGGCATCGCTGCAGCCCGCTCGAGCAGCGAGAACTCTTCGAGCCGCCTTCTGGTACGAGGATGAAGCGGAAAGACGATCGCGACTCTATCTTGGACCCATTCCAGAGCGGCGAGCAGCGACTGCAGCACCACGGGGTCATCTACGTTGGATGGACGATGCAGCGTCACCAGCGCGTAGGCGCCTGGTTCCACTCCGACCGCATCGAGCGTTGGGAGTTGTTTGGCGCGATCCAGATGGCTTAGCAGCGTATCGATCATCACGTTGCCAACACGGTGGATGGATGTCTCTGGGACGCCCTCAGCCGACAGGTTCTCATCAGCGTCGGCAGAAGGCGTGAGCAGCAGGTCGGCCACGCGATCAGTGACGAGGCGATTGATCTCCTCCGGCATGGACCGGTCGAACGAGCGTAGGCCCGCCTCGACGTGCGCGCACATTATCCCCAGTTTTGCAGACACCAGTGCCGCGGCCATCGTGGAGTTCACGTCGCCCACCACGACCACGCAATCGGGTTGAACTTCGGTGAACAGCCGCTCCAACGCGACCATCATCGTGCCGGTCTGGGATTCGTGTTGGGCGGAACCCAGCCCGAGGTTGACGTCCGGGCGAGGAATGTCGAGGTCGTCAAAGAAAACCTGCGACATCCTGGCGTCGTAATGTTGGCCTGTGTGAACCAACAACTGCTCGACGTCCATATGCCGCCCGAGCGCGCTCATGATCGGCGCGATCTTCATGAAGTTCGGTCTCACACCAACGACGTGCACGAAGCGCATGACCGCCTTGGTTAAACCGCTGTGGCCCGTGTTGTCAATTGGAAGCCGGCGACCCTACCGATGATGTTCTTCAAGGCGCCCTCCGATCAGTGTTTGCTTGTAGATAGTGAACCAGAGGTTCGAGCTTCGATTTCCAAGTGAGGTGTTCCTCGGCGTA
>JAFDAJ010000037.1 GCA_019313915.1 Deltaproteobacteria bacterium | reverse complement strand
GCCCGCCCATCATGACTAACTTCGCAAGTTGTAGCCACTGCGAAGCAGGGCGCTAGCGACACCGAGGAGCACCAAGAATGAGATGAGAACAACCCCGGCGCTCGTGACTGGCGAAACGTCGGCGACTCCGAGGAAGCCGTATCGGAGGCCGTTGACCATGTATAGGAGAGGGTTGAGGCGGCTTACGGTGTTCCACGGCTCGGGAAGGAGATCGATCGAATAGAAGACGCCGCCCAGGAAGGCCAAGGGGAGCAGAACGAAGTTCGGAAAGATCGCCAGATGGTCGAACTTCTCCGCCCAAAGCGCAGCGACCATACCCAGAAGCGCGAGCGTTGCCGTCACGAAGACCGCGAAGAAGACCGTCCATCCGACGTGGTACAGTGGAAACCAAGTGAACGTCAGGGCCACGAGATACACGAGCGACCCCACGATCATGGCCCTGATCATCGCAGCGCCCACGTAGGCCAAGAGCATTTCGAGCGCCCCAATCGGAGCCAGCAACATGTCGATGATCGTTCCGTTGATCTTCGACTGAAAGAGACTCGATGAGGTATTCAAAAAGGAGTCGCGAATCATCGTCATCATGACGAGGCCGGGTACGACGAACTGGATGTAAGGTACTCCGGAAATTTCCCTCAGCCGGGAGCCCAATGCGACTCCGAACACCAGGAAGTACAGGCTCGTCGTCACCAGTGGGCTGAGCACAGTCTGCAGCCAGACCTTGCTGAAGCGGCGAACCTCCTTGATGAAGAGCGTTTTCAGCGCAATCGTATTCACGCCATAGGCCTTCCGTCCGCCTTGCGGATCAGCTCGACGTAAATGTCTTCGAGCGAGCGGCCCCCGTGCCGTTCCAGCAGGCTGTCCCTGCTTTCAACGAGCAGGAGCTCGCCCTTGTGTAGGATCCCGATTCTGTCGGCTAGCCGTTCCGCCTCTTCGATGTAGTGCGTGGTCAACACAATCGTCGTTCCGGCCGCGCGCAGCTCCTCGACCTCCCGCCAAAGCTCGCGGCGGAGCTCGACATCCACGCCAGCGGTAGGCTCGTCGAGAAAAAGTAATCGAGGTTCATGTACGAGCGACTTCGCCACCAAGAGCCGCCGCTTCATGCCCCCAGACAGCGTGCGCGTGTACGCATCGCGTTTCTCGTCCAGTGCAAACGTCTTGAGCAGGTTTTCAGCTCGCACGCGATTTGGCTCGACCCCCATGAGCCCCATTTGAATCATCAGGCTTTCGAGGGGCGTGAAGAAAGGGTCGTAAGTGATCTCTTGCGGGACGAGGCCCACCAGTCGGCGAGTCGTACGGAAGTCGTGAAGTGTATCGAAGCCGAGAACCTCGATGCTGCCTTCGCTCTGCTTCGCGAGCCCTGTGATGCAGTGGATAAGGGTCGACTTTCCGGCGCCGTTCGGGCCGAGCAGTGCAAAGATCTCACCCTCATAGACCTCGAGCGATAGATCTTGGAGCGCCGTGAACTTCCCGTAGCGCTTCGTGACGTGGCGGCAGCGGAGCACCGGCGGCTTCATTGACGCCGACTATAGCGACCTAAGCGGCGATGACCAGGCTATCCCGGCGTATGACGCAGATGGAACGACTTGGGTCGTGTGAGCTGTGCGTACCCAAGGGCCGACAGGCTGCATCCGCGTCCCGAGTCCTTGACGCCCACCCATGCAAGCTCCGGGTCGAGGTAGTCGCACCGGTTCATGAACCATGTTCCGGTCTCCACTTGGGCGCCGATCTGCTGGGCGTGCTCGAGGTCATTGGTCCACACCGACGCGGTCAGCCCGTAGGGGCTGTCGTTCATCAGCGCGATCGCCTCTGCGTCGCCTTGCACCTTCATGATGCCGACGGCCGGACCGAAGGTTTCCTCGCTCATGATGCGCATCGAGTGATCTACATCGACGAGGGCTTGCGGCGCCATGTAGGGTAAGCCGCGCCCCACCGTATCGAAATGACTGGGGTCGAGTAGAGTGCGCGCTCCCGCCGCAATCGCTTCGTCGATCTGAGCCTGTATGCTCTCAGCGCTGCGAATCCGAACCACGGGGCCAACCGTCGTCGACGAATCGCGCGGATCTCCGAGCACGAGCTCGTTGGCGACCGAGACAAATGCTTCGAGGAACGAGTCGTAGACATCGCCATGTACGTAGATTCGCTCGACGCCGCAGCACGATTGCCCTGCGTTGTAGAACGAGCCATCGACGAGGTTCGCCGCCGTCCGCGCGACGTCGGCGTCGGCGCACACATAAGCCGGGTCTTTTCCGCCGAGCTCCAAGGCGGTCCCGATGAAGCGCTTGGAGGCTGCTTGCTGGATTGCGTGCCCGCCTGCCACCGACCCGGTGAAAGCTACGAAGGCGATACGCGAATCGCCGATCACATCTGCGACCCCGTCATGGTTGAGATAGAGGACTTGGAGCACGCCGTCAGGCAGGCCGGCTTCCTTGGCGGCCCGACCGATTCGTTCTGCGACGAGCGGGGTCTGTTCCGAGTGCTTCAGGACGACGGTGTTGCCGGCGACGAGCGCAGGCACCAGCGCGTTCACAGCGGTGAGCCAGGGGTAGTTCCACGGAGCAACTACGAACACGACGCCGAGTGGCTCGCGCCGGATGAATCTCGTGAAGCCATCGCGCGCCCCCACCTCGATCTCAGCGAGCGCTTCAGGCGCCAGATCGATCATCGTTCGTCCACGAAGCAGCCAGCCGCCCACCTCGCCTCCGCCGTCGCGGACCGGTCGCCCCATCTGCATGGTGAGTTCTTGCGCCACGGCATCGGTGTCATGCACGGCGAGCTCGACGAAGCGTCGAACCATCGTGCAACGCTCTTCAAGCGCGATCTGCCGCCAAGATTCGAAAGCCGTGTTGGCCGCGGCCAGTGTGCGCTCGATTTCATCCTGCCCGTCGAGCGAGCGTTCGAAGACGGTGCTGCCGTCTACGGGAGAGATTGTTTTGAAGCTCCCAGTCATGGGCGGTAGCGTTTCTCAGCACTCGGCCGGCGTCAATCCGGGCACGCCTCGCGTTCACTCGGCGGCTTGGCGCGCCGCCTCACTCGCTTCCGGCGAGAGTTTTTCTAGCAAGCGCTGCCCCGTCGTCGTAATCCGGTCGTGCAGATAGCGCGCTTTCGGTTCTGCCCGCTCGAGGTGCCGTTCGAGGAGTTCGGCGCGCTCGGGATGCCTCTCCGCTTGCTCGAGTAGGAGCTCTGCGATCGTGGTCTCGCCCAGCAGCTGAATCAATCGCTCCGCGTGCAGCATCGCGTAGGCGAAGTCGCGCTTCGGGTCCCAGTTCTTCGTGAGCTCGTCGGACCACTCGGCGATCGGCTTGCCGCGGAGCCCCTTCACTTTGGCGCCTGCTGTTTTCAGTACGAGGTGTTGCTGCGCGCCAAAGGATAGAGATTGGAGCTGCGCGACCCGTCGTTCGAGAGGATTGCGGCTCGACAGGGAACGCCATCTGGCTTGCGCCAGGCGCCGGACGAACGCCTGCGGGTTGCCAATGATGGCACCGAGGGTGTCCTTCATCGCCATGAGCGCCTGAATCTGACTGGTGCCCTCGTAGATCGGCATCACGAGCGCGTCGCGAAGAAGCTTCTCGGGGAGGTACTCAGTCATGTAGCCATTACCGCCGTGAATCTGCAGCGCCGTGCGCGCGTGCTCGACGGCCTTCTCCGCGCCGAAGTACTTGAGGAGCGGCGTGATACGGCGCGCCTTCCTCTGATGCGACTTCATGAGCCGCTCCATCCGCTGTCGCTCGATTTCGTCGGGATCCCCGTAACGGATCGCGAGCGCGAGCTTTTGAGCCATTTCCTCGTGAAAACAAGCGGTCACCGCCATCGCGCGAATGCCCTGGATCTCGGTCTTCATCGTCTCGAGGTAGTCTGCGATCATCTCGTGGCGGTCGATCGTCTTGCCCATCGACCTGCGCTCGGCGGCGTACTCGCTGGCGACCCGGTAGGCCGACTCACTGAGCCCGATGCACTCGAAGCCGACGCCCAGCCGCGCGTTGTTCATCAGGGTGAGCATGTACTTGAACCCGTCACCCCGTTGGCCGACGAGCTCCGCTGGCGCCTTGTCGAACACGAGCCCGCAGGTTGCCGATCCGTGATGGCCGAGCTTTTCCTCGACGCGGCTCAGCTGAACGATCCGCTTGCGCTTACCCTCTGCGTCTTCTTCATAAGTCGGTACCAGGAACATCGATAATCCGTTGAGGCCGCCAATGGGATCGTCGGGGTCGGCATCTTCGGTCCGCGCGATCACAAAATGATACTTGCCGTGGCCAGCCGTGATGAAGATCTTCTCGCCAGTCACGTACCAGTTACCGTCCGCGTCTTGCTCGCCGATCGTGCGAAGCGCCGCCATATCCGACCCCGCGTCGGGCTCGGTGATGTCCATGCAGCCCCAGGCTTCGCCCGCCGCGATTTCCTCGATCGCTTTCTTCCAGCGGGTCTCGATGATCCGGCCGGTCTTAGGATCAATCTCCGTGCTCCCCTCCAGCGCCGAGAGCACGAGCGCGGCCATCGCGATGCCAGCGTGGAAACCGTGGTGCGCCATTACCGACACATCAGCTCTCGACATTATCTCGCTATTGATGAAGTACACCATCATTGGAGCGTTCATCCCGCCGAGCTCGCGAGGGATCGGTAGGCCGTGCAGGTCGAGTTCCTTGATCTTGTCGAAAATCTGGGTGAGCCGCTCGGGAAAGACGACTTCGCCGTCTATGAGATCGACCCCTTTTTCGTCGATTTCCTTCTCGTAGGGCTTGATCTCTTCCGCCACGAACTGCCCGAACATCTCGATGATGTCCCGGTAGAAGTCGACGGCTTCCTCGGTACTGCTGAAGCCGTCTCCGTCCGCGTCGGCGAAATCGTGCTCGGTGATTTGAACCAGCGATTCCCAGTCGATGCCTTTGTCGAAGTAGTACTGAAGATCATCGTTGTCTTTGAAGAAATTCGCCATGCTTACTTCTCGCCTTCGCTCTTTGTGTAGAGGCTCGATCGCGCGATGCGGATCAGCTCACTTGTATGCCGTTTCCGCGTGCTGCCTCGGGCCGGGTCATCCGGCAAAATCACTTGCAAGCTGTCGATGACCGCGGTGCCCGCGACCGCCATGGTGATCACCTCGACCGCGTACGCTTGGGGGTCGACGTCCCGTTGGACCAACCCTTGCTCCTTGGCACGCTCGAGCTGATCCCCGAGCAGCTCGACCCAAGGCTGCACGAACTGTGCGAGCATCGCTCGCATCTGCTCAGGTCGGTCGAGTGTTTCGCGAAGAAAGAGACGCGCACGATCCGGGTCCTCGATGAAGAACTCACTCAGCGCTTCCATTGTCGCGTCGAAGCGTTCCTCGGTAGACGCCTTCAACAAGAGGCCGGGCAACACCGCGTTCCAGTGCGCCAGCATTTCAGCGAGCACATTTTCCCGAAGTTCGTCCTTCGACTTGAAGTGATAGAGAAGGCTCGGCTTTCGGATCCCAACCGCCTCGGCAATCTCTTGCACCGACGTCCCGTCGTACCCCTGATCTGCAAACAGACGGGTCGCTTGGGTCAGAATCTGAGCTCGCACATCCATGGCGCCTACCAAACGGTCGTCAGATGTCTACCAAATGGTAGACAAAAGGCAAGCAGATGCCCAAAGCCGGGTAGAATACGCCGGGTTTCAGGGGGTTAGCTGGCGTGGAGCAGGTCGGCTATCGGCGACCGGGTCCGGGATCACGGTCGGGTCCCGGATCGCGGTCGCGATCACGGTCGCGATCACGGTCGGGCCCGGGATCGCGGTCGGGCCCGGGATCGCGGTCGCGGTCGCGATCACGGTCGGGCCCGGGATCGCGGTCGGGTCCGGGATCGCGGTCGCGATCGAGCTCGGCCCTCGAGTCCGACTCCGATGCTTGCGCAACATCAAACGCCGGCGTCAGCATCACGCCCCATAGGATTGCAAGTACGACGATTTTTTTCATGGCAGCTTTCGGATAGCAACGTCACTTAGAGTTCGACGTTGTTCTCTGCATCGTAGCATCGCCTGCGTGAGAGCGGGGTGACATTTTCGAGCAGGAACAGCGGCGGCTAGCGGATGTTGTGGTTCGTTTATCGTAGGGAGATTGGGCGCCTTGAGGTCACGCTCACAGCCGAGTGCCAAAACGAGACACGCAAACGCGGTCGTCGTTAGAAGCATGGTTCTCGGCATGGGACCCTCCGTCAGTGCCTGTCTGACTTATACGCCCATCTTTCGCGTTTGTCCCAGTACCTCAGTCGATGGGATCCCCGATCGGAATGAGACGTTCGGTGGTGTCGTCCGTCGCGGTCACTCGTCGCTCGAGCGTAGAGATTGCACGCCACCACGTTTCGACGCCTTCCACGCGCGATGGCTCGATTGGTGCGCCCAACATCGGCATCAGCAAGTGCGTGTCGAGGCTTGGCGCAAGCGCGATGAGACGTTCTGCGGGCTCGTCCCACGCGTGGACTGCAAGATCGAAGGTTCCCCAGTGCACCGGTAGGAAGCTCCCGCCGCCAAGAAGCTTCAACGCTTCGAGAGCATTGTCGGGGCCGAGGTGAATATGCCCCCAAGCGGGATGGAAGGCGCCGACTTCGAGCATGACGAGGTCGAAGGGACCCAGGCGCTCGGCGATCTCTTCGTACTCCGGCGTCAGGCCGGTATCGCCGCTGAAGAACACACCGTGTCGCGGCCCGCGTAGCGCAAACGAGGACCACAGCGTGCGATTGCGATCGGCGGCTGCGCGTCCTGAGAAGTGCTGCGACGGTGCAGAGGTAATGCGAAGGTCAGCGTTCGGCAGATCGGCGCTCTCCCACCAATCGAGCTCGATGATGCGCTCAGGGGGTACGCCCCAAGCTTCGAGGTGCGCGCCGACGCCGAGTGACGTGTAAAACGGAACGTCATAGCGAATGAGCTCGACGATGCTGGGGTAGTCCAGATGGTCGTAGTGGTCGTGCGAGATGATCACCGCGTCGAGTGGCGGCAGATTGGAAATGGGGACGGGCACCGGCTGAAATCGCTTGGGGCCGAACAGACTGCTTGGAGATACGCGTCGGCTCCACACGGGATCGGTGAGGACCCGCACACCGTCGATCTCGAGCAACAACGTCGAGTGACCCAGCCAGGTCGCCCTCAAGCCGGTCTCTGCGGGCTTCGCCCAGACGTCGAGCGGGCTTACCGAGGGAAGGGGCGCGATCGGGACGCGTCGGCGACCGCCGAGCAGGAACTCACGCATGACAGGGACGGTCGAGCCCTTCTTGAGACTAGGACCTACGCCCGACGTGTTGCGAAAGGTTCCGTCGGAAAACCGCAGGGACGCCTCCATGCGTTCGCGGCGGAGGCCATTGGTGCGGCGGCGGAAGGGGGACATTGCTCAGCCAGTTATAGGACAACGGTGTCTTGTGTCACGGGGTGTCAGTGGCAGTGGCAGCGTCAGTGCCAGCGTCAATGCTGGCGTGGTAATGTCCGGGTATGTCGCGCTTGGACAATGCACTCCGCCGTTTTGACGAGGCGAACGCCGCGGATCCGAACACCGAGTTGGTGAACGGCCAGCCGGTGCCGAAGGAGGTCATCTACGGCCAGCGCATGTCCGCACGCCTTGCGGTTTTCGCCCCCGACGCGCCCGAAACCGTGAAGCTAGCCGCGCGTGCTCAGCACATCCGTCGTTGGGAAGTGCCGCGTGACAGCTATCCGGAGGGCAGGGCCGGGTACCTCAAGTGGCGCACCGACCTCCACAAACGGCACGCGGACATCGCCGCCGAAATCATGCAAGACGTCGGCTACGACGCCAAAACGATCGAGCGTGCGCAAACGCTGCTGCGCAAGCGCGGCCTGAAGACCGACCCCGACGTGCAGCTCATGGAAGACGTCATCTGTCTCGTGTTCCTCGAACACTACTTCCACGACTTTGCGCAGAAGCACGCGGAGGAAAAACTCGTTCCGATCGTGCAGAAGACCTGGAAGAAGATGACGGACCAAGCCCACGAAACCGCGCTCGCGCTCGACTACGCGCCCGAAGACCTTGCGGTCATCCAGAAGGCTTTGCAGAGCGCGTAGCGTCCGGCGGGATCGAGTACGTCACGGTGGCGTGGGCGACGGGGTCGTCGTTGCCGTCGGAGTAGATTGTGACCTGCCCTACGGCGAGGCGCTTACCAAGCTTGAGCATTTCGGTTTCGGCGATGACGTCTCCGAGCTTCGGCGCGCGAAGGAAGTTGATGTTCAGGTTGGTGGTGAGCGCGAGCGCTACCGGCCCGATCATTCCGAGTACGAGATAGTACATCGCCGTGTCGGCAATCGCCATCAGGGTCGGGCCCGACACGGTGCCGCCGGGGCGCAGGTGCTTGTCGATGAGACCCACTCGGATTCGCAGGAAGCCGTCGCGAAGCTCCTCTATCTCAACTGGCATCCGAGCCTGCGGGAAGAACTTCTTCATGAAGCCCTGGATTTCGTCGGCAGTCATCTTGGACATCAGAGCTTGAGCCGCCCTTCCTTCACTTCTGTCCAGCGTTCTTTGGTGAGCAGCTCGTATCCGGCATTGGTGCGAACGTAGAGCGGGTCCCCGACCGAGGAGGGGTCGACGCCCGCCTTGCGCAAGTCGTTCTTTTGAATCTTGAAGGTGCCAGTCTTGGCGAGCCCGCCCATGACGCGAACGAAGCGCGGTTGAGCATAGGCCGGAAGATCCGAAACCACGCGCCAGAAGCTCTCGGGGTCGAACTCACCCGAGGGAACGACCGCGGCGAGGCCGGCCTGTCCCTCCATGTTCGGGACGGGCACCCCGATGACCGTGGCCTCGTCGATGCCCTCGTCGTGGGTGATGACGTCTGCGACTTCCGCGGTGGACACGTTCTCGCCCTTCCACCGAAAGGTATCTCCGATGCGGTCGACGAAATAGTAGAAGCCGTCGGCGTCGCGGCGAAGGAGGTCACCCGAGCGGAAATACTGGTCTCCCTTACGGAACACGTTGCGCAAGAGCTTTTGCTCCGTCGCGGACTCGTCGGTGTAGCCGCGATACTCGAGCCCCCCCGTTGCCACCTTCGGTACACGGATGAGCAACTCGCCCGCCTCATCGTCGCTGCACGGAATGCAAAACCCGCGTGGGTCGCGAAGATGCTGGTCGAGGTCAACGTCGTACTGGACGATGCGCAACCACCCTGCCAACCCCCCGAGCGGTACGCGCCCTACCGAGCCCTCGCGGCCGCTGATGTTCGCGATGAAACCAGGCGCCTCCGTTGCGCCGTAAAACTCGCGGATGTTTTCGATGCCAAACCGCGTTTTGAACCTCGGCCAGATGTCGGGGCGAAGTCCATTGCCGACAGCGACGCGCACCGGGTTGGGCATCTCCTTTGGATGTGGCGGCGAGTTGACCAAGTAGCGGCAGAGCTCACCGATGTAGAGAATCGCCGTTGCCTTGTATCGATGAACGTCGTCCCAAAACGCGCTCGCGCTGAACGACCGGCGCATTGCCATCGGAACCCGCGCGATCATCGCCGCCGCCGCGCCCAATAGGAGCCCGTTCGCATGATAGAGCGGCAGCACGCAATAGAGCTTGTCCCCTGGGCGGAACTCATAGATCAGTGGCCCAAACCCAGCACCGGCAAGAATCGCCCGCGCGTGCGAGACCCGGCAAGGCTTGGGAAGCCCCGTAGTCCCCGACGTGTAGATGTAGATGAAATCATCCTCGGTTCGAACAGGCGCTTGCGGGTAGGCCGTTGCGGGCGTGTTTGCGAGAAGCCCCGCATAGGGGTTGTCATCGAAGACGAGGATGCGATCGAGCGCCTGGCACAGCTCGTCGCAATTGCGAAGCCCCGATTCGAGCGTGTGACTTACGAGAACGACCTTCGCTTTGGAGACCCCGACCGCGTGAGACAAGGGACGCCCATGCAGGTTTGTGTTGATCAATGCCGCGGTTGCGCCGACGCGGGAAATGCCGAGGACCGACGCGATGTAGAAAGGAGAGTTCTCCGCAAAGAGAGCGACGACATCACCACGCTTCACGCCCGCCGCCGCAAGCACGTGCGCGACTCGTGAGGTAGCGTTTGCGAGCTCGGACCACGTGAGGTGCTCGTTCTCCATTTCGTAAGCGAGATCGTGCGGTGCGTCCTTGGCGTTCTTCAATGCCACCTGAAGGAGGCTGTCGACCTGTCCCAGCCGGGTGCGGAGCAACCACGGGACAGTTCCACGCAAGGCTTTGGGGCCGAAACGAAGCTCTGCCATGACCGAGGACCGCCACGACGGTGAAGCTAGGCGCTCGAACATGTCGGGAAGTGTACGCTGAACGAAAGCAGATTCGAGCCCTTTTTTCGGGCCCATATGATACAACGACCGACCCGTGCCGACGTGGACCGACATCAAGGATCACGCGAGGTCCAGCTACAAGCTGGCCGAGGAGCACGACCACAGCTTCAAGCTCGTGTTCGAGTACCCCGGCCGCCGTTTGCAAGCGGTGATCGTGTCTCATTATCAAGCGATGGGCCGGTCATGGGTCGACTTGTCGTCCGCTTGTTGTCGCGTCGACCGCATGGACCCGCACGCAGCGCTGCAACAAAGCTTCAACTTGGCGGTTGGTTCGCTGTGTTTGGACGGCGACGTGTACGTCATTCGCCACACGGTGATGCTTGACCAGCTGCAGCTCGCGGACATCGAGTTGTCGATGCACGCCGTGGCGCGAGCCGCCGATCAGATCGAACAGTCGCTCCCCGTATACGAACCAGTGCCCGATGTGATATCCGAAGCAAAAGAGGAGCGCGCGTAACATGCCCTTTGCTGTCGAGATCTCTGGCCTCCTAGCCGTCTTCATCCTCTTGATGGGGGCGTGGGGCGTTCTGGCCCCATCGCGCATCACCGATTTCGTGACTCGCTTCAGCTCGAAAGGCGGCCTGTGGTTTTCCGCCGGCATCCGGCTGGTTTTGGGGCTAGCGCTGTGGTTTGCTGCGCCGGTCTCACGTGCACCGCTGCTGCTTCAAGTGCTCGGCATGATCGCTTTGGTGGCTGCGTTCGTCCTCCCGTTCATGGGCGTCGACCGTTTCAAAGCGCTGATCAATTGGTGGACGAGGCTCTCGCCAACGGCGATGCGTTTGAACTGCCTATTCGCGGTGGCATTTGGCGGTGTTGTTCTGTGGGCGTTGTTGCCGGCCGCCACGTGATTGCATGCCGCAGCTAGAGGTGAGCGCCTGGGATATTGCCATCCTGATCGGCTACGTGGTGGTGACGCGCATTGCGTTCGGCTGGTTCTTCGCGAGGCAAACCCGTGGGGAGGGCGCCGAGGGCTTCTTTCTGGGCGGGCACCGGATGCGATGGCCCATCATCGGACTCTCCTTCTACGTGGCCAACATGGGAGGCAGCAGCTTCGTAGGGCTTCCAGGTGCGGCGTACCACAGCGGCATAAGCGTCTTTCACTACGAGTGGATGCCCGCGGTGCTCATGATCTTGTTCGCGGTGTTCTTCCTTCCCGTCTTCTTGCGCACACGCATTTACACGGCGCCACAGTATCTCGAAGAGCGTTTCGGGCCCGGGCCGAGACTCGCGTTTTCGGCGATGTTGTTGTTGACGAGCATGCTGGTCGACGCACCCGGATCGCTCTATGCGGGCGCTATGGTGCTCAAGACGCTGCTTCCAGGGGTGTCGATTTGGATCACCATCACGGTGGCTGCGGTGGCTGCCGGGGTGTACATCGCCTTCGGCGGCCTGGGTGCGGTAGTGGCCAACGACGCATTGCAGGGCGTCTTGATCCTGGCTGGCGGTGTCGTGATTTCAGTGCTCGCGTGGCAAGCGGTCCCCTCCTGGGATGCGGTGGTCGAAGCGGCAGGGCCCGGGGCTTTGAACCTCATGCAGCCGGCCAGTGATCCAGTGATGCCTTGGCCCGGGATAGGTGGCGTGTTCATCGTCGGCATGTACTTCTGGTGTACCAACCAGTTCATCATCCAGCGCGCGCTCGGCGCCCAAACGCTAGACGACGGCCGTTGGGGCGCGCTGCTCGCGGGACTACTCAAGCTTCCCAATCTCTTCATTCTCATCTTGCCCGGCGTTCTTGCGACAGTGCTGTATCCGGACCTCGACAACCCGGACCTGGTGTTTCCGATGCTGGCGTTCGATCTTCTGCCGATCGGGCTGCGTGGTTTCATGCTGGCCGTCCTTGCCGCGGCGATGCTGTCGAGTCTCGAGGCGATCCTTCACTCCGCCTCGACACTGTTCACCATGGACTTCGTACAAGCCGCCCGTCCCGACATGGACACTCAGCAGCTCGCGCGCTGGGGTCGTGGCGCCACGCTGGTCTTCATGGTGTTCGCTGTCCTTTGGACTCCCCAGATCTCGCATTTTCCAACACTGTGGCAGTATCTGCAGTCGATTCTATCGTATCTGACCCCGCCGGTTGTTGCGGTGTTCTTGCTCGGCTTGTTTTGGCGCCGCGCCAACGGTGCCGGCGCGCTCGCGGGTCTCCTCGTCGGTATGCCGTTGGGCATTGGTGGATGGGTGGCCGTCGAGTTGATGGGCCTGATTGATCTCCAGTATCTGTACGCGGCCATGGTGATGTTCGCGGTGGGCCTCACGCTGGTCATCGTCGCTAGCCTGCTGACGCCGGCGCCTGCCGCCAGCAAGATCGAAGGCCACATGTGGCGTCTCAGCGACGCAGCGACCAAACCTGGCCAACGCTGGTACGGGGACTACCGCGTGCAGTCGGCCGCGCTCTTGACGGTTACGCTCGCGGTCGTCGTCTGGTGGTGGTGACTAGTATCCAACGCCACCGAATCGGTCTCGGTCGCCTCGGTAGATGAAGCCGATGAAGGGCTGCATCCACCACTGCGTGCGGTTGAAAAAGTCGCCTTTGCCGCTCATCGAGTACTGGAAGCCCACGTCGAGGTACATGGCGTTCTTGAGGTGAATGCCGATGCCTGCCTTGCCGGTGAAGCCGGGCGCGAACTGCGCGCGCCCGTCGTCGCGACAGTAGTACCAGTCGCAGCTCGAATCGAGGGCTTGAAAGGTCCAGAGGTTCGCATCGAACGCGCCGGTGACGTACGGCAGCACGGCGTCGATGGTCGGCACCTGGAAGCGCACGCCCGGCGAGAAGACGAAGCGCACGAGCGGCTCCAGACCTGACGGCTGCACGACGTTCGGGATCTTGTTGGTGTCGATCGGCGTCCACTGCAGGCCAATGCCGAAGTCGAAGACGACCCAACCGATATCGAAGCCTCCCCAGCCCGTGATGCTCGCGCCCGGTTTGACGATGCCACGGTCGACGTCGAGGAAGATAGGCACGCCGAGGTTCGCACCGCCTTGAAAGCGCAACTCCACGCGGCGTTCTTGCGCGGAGGCGGACGAGGCAAGGAGGCAGAGAGTCAGGGCGAGGAAGAGGGGAGTGAGGCGCAGTTGCACCGGGCGGACACTACGTCAGTGCCAGGGGCAGCGCCAGTGACAGTAGCAGCGTCAGGGCCAGCGTCGGTGACGATGACAGTGTCACGTCTGTGCCAGGGGTTAGGCGTTGGACTCGATCCAGCTGGCGAAGTCCTCGTAGCCGACCGCCTCGTGCCGAGCGTCGATTCGCGCTGCAAGTGCCTTCATTGCATCGACCGTCATCGGATCGCCGGCAGCCGCCTGTTCAGCGACCGCCTCAGCTTCCGCCGAAGAGCTCCCTGGCGTTTCCTCCGGCTCTTCGCCGACGCCGAGGTACGCGGCTACGACTTTCTCGATGATCTCGATCGCGTTTGACCGGCTGTCTCTGATGTTGCCCTTGCCCGTCAGCACGTTGCCGAGCCCGAACACGCCAGGGAGGCCGTGGACTTCGCCGGTGTCCCAGCTGTCGTAGTGATAGAGTTCCCCTTTGGTCGGGATGCCGTCAATGGGCCTGGGGATACTGCCGATCGAGCTGATCACCATCGAGGCGTGCGCGTCGAACTCCGTGCCTTCTAAGCCACGCACCCGTCCGTCGACGACCTCGGTTTTCTGGAAGCGGATGCCCACCAATCGGTCGCCCTCGACGATGGTTGCGACCGGCCGTGAGAGCTCTTCGAACTTAACGAAGTACTTACGGATGACCCTGTCCATGATTTTCACGCGCGCTGCTTGGAGCTTGGCCAATTGCTCGGGGGTCGGATTGTCGGCGCTCGCGAGCGGCATGTCTTCCTTGCGGCGCCGGTAGTAGAGGGTGCATCCCTCGACATCGAGCTCTTCGGCTGTGACGCCATGCGTTTCGAGCGTGCGCGGAATCCCTTTGATCTCCATGTCGACGATATCGACCTCGATGCCTCGTGCCCGCAGCGCCCGCGCATACAGCTCGAGATTGACGATCTTCACCACGTCGATCGACGCGAGCCCGCCGCCGACCACCATCGCGCCGTCCGGAATCTCGAAGGTAGGCCCGTCATAGCCTTCGTCTTCATAGTGGTTGAACCAGTAGACGAACTCGTTTTGGTAGACGAGCCCACGGCCGTCGTAGGCATCGGCTCCGTCGATCGGGAGCCCACGGTCGCGCCATGCACCGTTTGCGAGCACCACCGCGCTCAATCCGACGTCGCCGTAGAGCTCCGCCCACGACAGGTCCGTTCCGATCTGCGTCTTGGGGACAAAGATCACCTCGCCGCTGCCGAGGTTCTCGTTGATCTTCTTGTACTCCTTGACGCGCAGCTTCTCGTGCCAGCGCGGCAAGCCGTCTTCGATTTTTCCGTACGGCCGTGCGCCCTGCTCGAACACCACCGGGATTGCCCCACGCGCGGCGCATGCCGCTGCGGCCTCCGACCCTGCGACGGCTCCCCCGATAATCGCCACGACTGGCTTCGGCTCCGTCGCGTCCCTCAAAGCTTGGAGCGCGTTCACGAGCGGTGGTCTAGCCTGATTCGATGCCTGGAACAACCGCCGCGCTACATGACGAACTACATGAAGCGCGATGTTCCTCGGACGCCCGTACTCTGCAAGTCATCGCTGAACTGATACTCGGGATCGAGCAGATCGTTGATACGGTCCATGACGAGATTTGTCGCCCCTTGAAACTTGTCGTGATGCTTGTGCTCTGCTTCCGCGGAGAACGGGGCGTAATCTTCGTCGATGTGGAAATCGGAGAGTTCCTCGTAAGGAAGCGGATCCCCGACGCGATACACGATCGTGCCTGATTTACCGATCGGCACCGAGCCCGTGTACACGAGGTCGCAACCGTTGCAGCCGATGGGGACGACGGTCTTCTTGTACCGGAGCGCGACCTCCATCATGCCAATGTGGCCACGCGGGAGCCGGATCGATCGCGTTCCCTGAGGGAAGACGAGCAGGTCGAGCCCAAGCTCGAAAGAGCGTTCGTTGAGCCGGACGAATTCGGCCATCATCGCCGTGAACACTCGATTGATGCCGGCCGCATACGAGCACTCGCCCGGGTCGAAGTCCACGCCGAGGATGTTGCGCTTCGTCCGCAAGAGCTCAGCCGGAACCGACGAAACGTCGACCGTGCCCGGGTCCCCGTCCGGAGTAGCTTCCTTGTTCACGAGGTCACGCAGGGTGTCGTACTCGGCCCCAGTCGGCCGCCTCCCCATCGTCAGCGTGAAGTCTTTGGTGATGATGTATCCGCGCGACGCCGTGGGTAGGTTGCTGGTGAGCTCCATGAGAGCGCCGGTGATCGGGGTTTCGTAATATTTCCCCTTCACCCAAACCGTCATGTAGCGGCCCTTCAGCTTCCACAGCTTGTACATGAAAGGGAAGTAGTTGAAGCGGTCCGTGTGGTTCATCGCGAAGATGACGGGCTCGTCGGGGATCTTCTCTAGCCCCTCGATCTGAATGTCGACGCCGGGCAGAAAGTTGTAGTTCGGACCGAGGAGCCCGTAGCCGAAGAAGAGCTGGCCAATCGGCCGCTTCATCAGCCGGATGCGCTTGAGTCGCGGGAGGTCGAGCATTGAGCGGATACGATGTGCTCAAGAGCTAGTGGCTTGTCAATTCGCATGCTGCAGCCACTGCGCGACGCGTTCTGGCTGACTTTTCCATCGGGGGTGCTACAAAAACCAAAGCGCAGCGCGTATCAAGAAAGATTCCTCCCAAATTGGCGAGGCTGTCTAAGAGGACCTACGTTGCGCCGAAGGGCAAAAGGAGACTGAGTGGCGAGACGCAGCCCAAGAGGCAGGAAAAGGAAGTTCGAGCGCAACTTCGAGCAGGACGACAAGCGCGATGATCACATCAAGCTTAGCGGCGTGGTGAGTCAGGTCTACGCTGGCGGCCAGTTCGAGGTGACGACCGATTCCGGCGCTGCCGTGCGTGCGCAGCTTTGCGGCCGGATGCGCAAGTTCAGGATCCGCGTGATCCTTGGTGACCGTGTGACGGTGGCGCTGTCGCCGTACGATCTGACGCACGGCATGATCGTGTTTCGCGACAAGTAGCCCCACTGTGTACGAAGGAGCGTTCCGCATCCTCAGAGCACTCGGCGATGGTCGGTCGCTCTCGAGGGATGAGGTCGTTCACGTTGCGGGCGAGGCGTCGTCGGTCGTTCGCGAAGTCATAGAGCGCTACCCGAAGTGGTTCGAGGATGATGAACGCCGCATCCGTTGCTCGGAGCGCGGGCTAGCGGCGTTGGCGCGTGAGCTGGTGGCCCGAGGTGTGGGCGAGGCCGGCGCCGAAGCTTGGCGCGACGCGTACAAAGCGATGGCCGCAGAGCGCAGCGCACCCAAGCGGGAGCTCGACCAAATTTACGCGACAACCGACACGGTTGTGCGTCGGGCAGAGCTTTTGCTCGAGGCCGGCGAGCACCAACGCGGGCTAGTGTTCTTGGGCGACGACGACTTGACCAGCGCCGCAGTGCAACTCGCGGGTGCCAGCCGCAAGGTCACCGCGCTCGATACCGACGAGGAAGTGCTTCGAATCTTGGCCCGCCATGCGGAGCAGCATGGCTGGGAGCACGACACCGTGCACCACGACCTGCGGCAACCGATTCCCAAAGCCATGCGCGGCCGCTACGGCGCCGTGTTCACCGACCCACCCTACGCGGTAGAGGGTTTTCGGCTGTTCGTCAGCAGGGCGGCGGAGATGCTCAAGCCGGATGGTAGGCTTTACATTTGCTTTGGCCAAAGCCGCCGCGCTAGCGAGCGAGGGCTGCAGAAGCAACGCGTTCTCGGTGAAGCCGGCTTTCTCATCGAAGCGGTCTTCGAAGATTTCAATCACTACCAGGGTGCCGAAGCGATAGGCTCGCGCAGCGCGCTCTGGCGGTGCCGGGTCACTCCGCAGACCAAGCCGCTCGTCCGTGGCGACGTCGAAGGTCCGCTCTACACGAGCCGCTCGCCCGACCCCTAAGCTCGGGCCGCTACGATTTCGTCGCACCAGGCGATGAAGTCGTCGGTTACTTCTTGGCGATTGCTTTCGTTGAGCATTTCGTGCCGCCCGTCTGGGTAGAGCTTGAGCCGAACGTCGAAGATCGCCGCGCGCTTGTACGTGTCGTAGAGACGCTTCATGCCCTTGCCACAGTCGCCGACCGGGTCTTTGTCGCCCGCGAAGAGATAGAGCGGCATGCCTTTGGGAACCCTGGCCACGTTGCTTGGGTTAGCAATGCGGTCGAGCGCGCGGAGCATGTCGATCCACACCTGCGTCGACACGGCAAAACCACAAAGGGGGTCGGCGACATACTTGTCGACTTCTTCGGGGTCGCGTGAGAGCCACTCGAACTCGGTACGCGCCGGCGCGTAGGCTTTGTTGTATTCGTCAAAAGTGAGCTTCTGCATGACAGGGCTCGGATTCCGTTTTCCGACGCGCACACGTTCGATCCGCGCAACGAGCTTCCCGATCATGGCGATGGCGGGAGGCTTTCCGTTCGAACCGGACAAGGCTGCCGCAACCATGTCGTTCGGATGCTCGAAGAGCAGCTGCTGCAGCACGAACGAGCCCATCGAGTGGCCGAGCACGATGATCGGAACGCCCGGATGACGCTTGGCGATTTCACGATTGACGCCGTGTGCGTCTTCGACGATTCGATTCCAGCTGTCGTTGTCGGCCATGTGGCCCGGCGGGGTCCCCTCGGGAACGCTCTTGCCATGCCCGCGATGGTCGTGCGCGTACGTGGTGTAGCCGGCCGTCGCGAGTGCCTGCGCAAGACGCGCGTACCGGGCCCCATACTCCGCCATGCCATGAAGCACGTGAACGATCGCTTTGGGCTTCTCGACCGCCCAGCCGTTCACATGAAGGTTCGCCCCGTCAATCGTTTGAAACCTAAAATCCGCCGACTTCATATGGCTGGCAGCATACCCGAATTAACCCCACGAAAAAGGGGACTGTCCCCTTAATCGATTTCTAGGAAGCGAGCCCACAGGTTTAGGCCTTTGTCACAGTAGTCTTGGAGGACGTGGACCATCGATGAGCGTTTGTCCTCGTCGACCAGCGGCTCGGGCAAGAGCGGATCCAGCACTACTTGCCGGATGCCTTCTCGTCCGAGGAGGAACACCTCGCGCACCGACTCGTTGAGCGACAACTCCTCCAGACGGTGCATGCTGATCGTTAGGTCTCCGTGGAGCCGTGAGTAGGTTTGCTCCAGGCCAGGACTGTCCCACAGCGCACGCGCGCGGCGTTCCTGGTCCGGATTCAGTTCTTCCATCCGAAACACCGACGCGTCCGCATCGAGGCCGAGCGCGGCGAGCTCATCACGAATGCCGTCGATGCCGGGAATCAGATTGTTCGGGCGCAGAAAGAGGCCGGACTTCAGCTCCTCGAATCCGAGGAAGCGAAGAGCGCGCAGCCGGCGGCGAAGGGCAGGGCGATCGGTGCGAGACAGGTCAGCAGTGAAAACCGCGGCCCACGATCCATCCCAGTCGCCAACTCGAGACGAGACGGTTCGCCACCCGTGAATCTTGTCATTCACCACCTGGGCACTCGGGCCGAGGCGATACTCGCCGCGTGCGGGTGACTCGAGCAGCCCTTCCGCCCGCAGGCGCACGATGGCGACTCGTACGCTGTTCTCGGCGATATCGAAGACTGATGCAGCCTGCACGAGCGACCGCACGGGCAGCACGCCCTCGTAGATCGACTCGCTGGCCGAAAGGACTTCCAGTACGACGGCTTTGGCGCTCACATTCATCGGTGTAATATTACATAAAAGTAGCAAATGCTCTACCAGGCGTAATAGAACATGTTTCATTTCTGATGTAGCCCATGGTTTGGGCAAAAGCCAGTGGATGCTGACAGAAGGTCGGTCGGGAGCTAAGACTGGCCGCGATGGTGCGGCTTAGCGTGAACGTGAACAAAGTCGCCACGCTCAGGAATTCCCGGGGCGGAGCGGTGCCGAGCGTGGTCGAGGCGGTACGGGTGTGTGTCGAAGCGGGGGCTCCGGGGATTACGGTGCATCCTCGGGCTGACGAGCGGCACATTCGGACGGGAGACGTGTATGACATCGCCGCTGCGCTCGAGCCGGTGCGGGA
>JAFDAJ010000151.1 GCA_019313915.1 Deltaproteobacteria bacterium | reverse complement strand
CTAGTACCGCGAAATTCGGCTCTCAGCTTGAGCCCGATGGGCTAAGAAAGCATGAATGCCTTGCTCTTACTGCGAGCGCTTGAGGCCGGCCGCACCCGACAAGACAGGCGCGATTCGTTCCTTCCAAAACTCCTTGGTGTATGCGAGCTCTGGTGTTTCGCGAACCGCGCGGTCCATCGCTTCGGCGTCCGCACCGACCAAGATCCGCCACTTCCCCTCCCGGACGCCACTGAGAATGATCTCCGCCGCTTGTTCAGGACGGAGACCCATCGCCGCGAACAGATCGGTAAACTGTTTGAGATTCTTACGCATCTTCTCAGGAACGTGTCGACCGCCAGACTCTACGGAATGCTCCAAGATGCGCGTCCCAACGTGCCCGGGCATCACGACGCTAGCCTGCACGTTCGGTGCGTTGACACGAAGATCCTCGATCAACGCTTCGGTAAAGCCCTTCACGGCAAACTTCGCTGCAGAGTACGAGGTGTGCGGCATGCCCGGACCCACGCTCGCAAAAAAACCGTTCGCAGAACTCACGTTGACAATGCGTGCTACAGGCGCCTTCTTGAGCGCGGGAAGGAACGCCCGAGTGTTGTTGTACACTCCTCCCCAACAGACGTCGAAGACGCGTTGCCATTCGTCCTCGGGATCCTTCACAAAGCTTCCTGAGCCTGTCATCCCCGCGTTGTTGATCAGAAGATGGATGTGGTCAGTCTCGTGTTTCTGCAACACGTGGTCTCGAAACGCCTCGACTTGTTTGCGTTTGGAGACGTCGGCCTTGAACGTGGTGACCTTCACGCCCAACGCAGCCGTCTGCATCGCAAGGTCTCGGCTCTCGGTGATGCGCTCTTCCGAGACATCGCACATCGCCACGTGGCATCCGGCTTCGGCAAGTTGACGGACAAGTGACCGGCCAATGCCCGAGGCCCCGCCCGTGACAACGGCGATCTTGTTGGTGAAGTCCTTCATCGCTTCCTCCGTGGCTGGGCGTGCTCGACTCTCCCCGAGCCTTGTCCCGAAAATGGGTTGACTTTCCCGCTGTGCGGTACAGTATCTGGGTGCTGACCGAACGTTCGGTCAGCTGACTATGCAATCCCCTCCGCAGACCGTCAAGGCGACATCGGCGCCCACCAGGAAAGACCGGATTCTCGCCACAAGCGTGAGCTCGTTCGCCACCTATGGATTTCGCGGTGTGAGCATCGGCGATGTCGCGAAGGCGTGTGATGTCTCCAAGTCGACGGTTCTTCACCACTTCGAGAGCAAGGCCGGGCTCTACAAGGCAGTTCTCGAAACCGTCAATGCTGCGCTCTCCGACATCGCGCTGAACGATGGGGCGACCCGCGCATCTCCAAGGGAACGCGTGCGCGATGTCATTGGTCGGGTCGTGAGTTGGGCCAAAGAGCAAGACGATCATGCTTGCATCATCGTCAACGAGTTGATTGAACTCCGGTCGCGCGAGCAGGCGCCACCTTCGTGGAGTTTGGCGCCCGCACTTCTCAAGCTGCGTGAGGAGATTGTCTGCGGTCAGAAGGCTGGCGTGGTCCACGAGGAAGATCCCTACGCGATTCTCGAAGTCATCTTCGCCGCAGCCATCTATCGTTCCATCAATGGCGCGTATCGGCGACTGTCTTTTCCGGGCGATGCACCCAGTGAACCCGCCATGGAAACCGCGGTCGTGTCGCTCTTGGAACGAGCGGTACTGAGGTAGTCAGCAGAAGAAAGGAGACCCCATGCGTTTTGATCTCACTGGCAAGAAGGCACTCGTCACCGGGGCGAGCAGCGGAATCGGACAACGCATGGCCGAGTGCCTGGCGGAAGCCGGTGCGACCGTCGTCGCTTCTGCGCGGCGCGCGGATCGGCTGGAACAAACGGTCGACCGTATTCAAGCCGCTGGTGGCCAAGCCATGTCCGTCGTGATGGACGTGTCGGACGTGGAAAGTATTCGCCAAGGCATCGACACAGCCGACAAAGAGCTTGGGGGCCTCGACATCTTGGTCAACAACGCAGGCATCCTCGTCGACAAGCCCGTGTTGAAAACCACCCCTGAAGACTTTGACCGAGCGTTTGCGACGAACGTGCGAGGGATGTTTTTCGCGTCTCAAGCGTTTGCGGAACGGGCGATCGCAGCGAAACGCGGTGGCTCGATTGTCAATGTCGGGTCGCTCGGCGCATGGAAGCCGACGCGCGGATTGTCGGTATATGGAGCAAGCAAGGCCGCGGTGCACCAGCTGACGAAAGTGTTCGCACAGGAATGGGGGCGCAAGGGCATTCGCGTGAACTGCATCCATCCCGGGTACATTCACACGGAGATCAACGATGAGTTGATCCGGTCTCCGACTGGGAAGCAACTAACGCAAATGCTGTTGAGGAAGCGCATCGGCACACCGAAAGACTTGGACGGCGCGCTTCTCCTGTTTGCAAGCGATGCGGGTGATTATCTGACCGGCGCATCTCTTGACGCAGACGACGGGCAGAGTCTCACCTTCTAGACGGGGGCGACATGAATATCACGCCAAGCGAACGAGCGACGAAACTTCACGAGCAAGTGCGCGCGTTTATGGACGCGCACATCTACCCTAACGAAGAAGCGATTCCTTGCGAAGAACCGGACAAGCGCTGGACCATTCCGCCGTTCCTGGGGGAGCTGAAGGCCAAGGCGAAGGCGAAAGGGCTTTGGAACCTGTTCACGCCCCCCAAACTGCACCCCCAGGGGCTGAGCAACGTGGACTACGCGCCGATCGCCGAAACCATGGGTCGCGTTCTGTGGGCTTCGGAGGTGTTCAACTGCAGCGCCCCCGACACAGGCAACATGGAGGTCTTGCTGCACTTTGGTAGCGAGTCCCAGAAGGAGCGTTGGCTGAAGCCGCTGCTCGACGGCGAAATACGCTCGGGCTTTGCGATGACCGAACCCGCGGTGGCGAGTTCGGACGCCGCAAACATTTCGACCCGTATTGAGCGCGATGGCGACAGCTACGTGATCAACGGTCGCAAGTGGTGGACGTCCGGCGCATGCGACCCGCGTTGCGCAGTATTCATCGTGATGGGCAAGACCGACCCCGACGCTCCGCGCCATGCCCAGCAGTCGATGATTCTCGTGCCCAAGGAAACGGAAGGTGTGACGGTCGTGCGAAACACATCGGTCTTCGGCTACGACCACGCGCCGCACGGTCACGGCGAAGTGGTGTTCGAAAACGTTCGTGTGCCAGCCGAGAACATGATCTTGGGTGAGGGCCGTGGGTTTGAGATTGCGCAGGGTCGACTTGGGCCCGGGCGCATTCATCATGCGATGCGAGCGGTGGGTATTGCGGAGCGCGCGTTGGAGCTCACGTGCAAGCGCGCGTCAGATCGCGAAGCCTTTGGAAAGCCCCTCGCAAAAAACGATGTGGTCATTCAGAACATCGCCATCGCCCGTATGAAAATCGAGCAGGCACGCTTGCTCACCATGAAGGCCGCCTACTTGATCGATACCGTAGGCGTGCGGGCTGCACGAAAAGAAGTGGCGCTCATCAAGGTGGCGGCGATACAGACCGCCAACGACGTTCTGGACTATGCAATTCAAGTGCACGGCGGGATGGGCGTGTGTCAGGACACGTTTCTTGCGCATGCCTACGCTTTGTATCGTGCGCTGAAACTTGGAGACGGGCCCGACGAAGTCCATCTGACCACCGTGGGCAAGCTCGAGTTGTCTAAGTACACACGTGCGCAATCAAGGCAACGCGCGTGACCGAAGCGAACCACACCTCGTTGGCGGATCAACTGGTTTCCGCGCTCAGCGCGACGGAGAACCTGCCGTTTCGGGGGCAGCTTGGCGTACACAACCTGAGACGGATGCCATTGGGGGCAAGTCAGGAATTGTGGGAGTTCACGCTTAGGCATGCTGAGGGGGAGTCAGACCTCGTGTTGAGGCGCCCCCCAGCAGATGCAGTTGCAGCAGGCGCGGTCAATCCACTCGGAATCCCACATGAGACGGAGATGCTGCTCCAATCGCATTTGTCCGACAACGGAGTCTCCACGCCACGTGTACACACGTGGCTGTCCTCAACGGACGGCAAGGTGCAAGGCTTTGTCATGGATCGATTGACCGGCACCGCCGACCCAAAAACCTTGCTCACCGACGAGTCGTTTGCGCGGTGCCGAGCGAGCTTGATCGGCGAGCTCGCTCGGGAAATCGCCAAGGTGCACACAACGGAGCTCCCCGATTCGCTGCGCGTCCGTACACTGGACGCCGCTTCGTTGTTGGGACTGCTGAGGCAGGCCGCAGAACTTTTCCGCCTTAGAAATCCGGGCTTTGAATGGGCCTTTCGCTGGCTCTCGGAGAGGGTGCCGCCATCTGAGTCTCCGCGCTTGGTGCACGGGGATTTCCGGCTGAGCAACATCATGGCCGACGAACAAGGCCTCACAGGCATCATCGATTGGGAGCTTGCCCATCTCGGCGACCCAATGGAAGATCTTGGTTGGCTTTGCCTACGGTCGTGGCGCTTTTCGCGACCCGACCTGCCCGCAGCCGGGCTTGCGCATCGTGGAGACTTGCTCGGTGCCTATGAAGAGGCGTCCGGAACGCGCGTCGTGCCGGAACATGTTCAGTTCTGGGAGGCGCTGGGCGCACTCAAGTGGGCGGGCATTTGTCTGATTCAATACGGGAGCTTCTTTGCAGCCAAAGGCAAGACCCACGGCGGCATCGACAAAGCCGCCATTGGCAGACGGTTCGACGAAGCGATGGGTGACTTCTTCGCAGTGGTTGACGACTGGAAAGTGTGAGACGAAACGATGGCAATCTACGAGGCACCCCCAAGCGCGGAACAAATCGTCGATGTACTGGAGTACTTCTTGCAACATGACGTGTCGCCCGAGCTCGGCGCGCGGAAACAATTTCGGTGTCGCGTCGCTTTGAACCTGCTTGGCATTCTGCGCCGCGAATTGACGCAACGTGACGCAGTGACCCGACAACAGCGGGCGCGGCTGCAAGACATCCTTGGCACGGACGAACACGAGCTTTCGAGACTCAACAAAGAGCTCGCAAACCAGATCCGCTTCGGCAAGGTGGAGCTAGACGACGAGAGGATCGCTCAGCACGTGCGCCTTGCTCAACGAGAACATCTGTCTATCAGCAACCCGAAGTGGCTTGACGAACAGGCTGACCCATCACTCGACTTGGGCTCCAGCAAAAGGAAGGACTAGCGAAGTGATCACATCTTTACCAAGAGTCGCGATCGCGGTTCGTGATTTCGATGCGGCCGTCTCTTTCTTCCGCGACACGCTCGGAATGCCGGTGTTGGATCTTTCGAAGAAAAAGGAAGTGGTGACCCTTCTTGGTGCGCGCCTCGCGATGTGCGTGCCGGACGGCGGAAGCAACATCGAGATCATGAGCCCAGCTATTCCGGATGCTCCGCTTGCGAAGAGCTTGCAAAAGCAGTTCGAACATCGAGGCGAGGGCTTGTTTGCTATGATGCTGGAGGCGCCCGACCCGAACGCGGCGGCCGAGGAGCTCAGCTCGCGTGGCTTGAAGGTGCTGCCTCCGATGAGGGGTTCTTGGGGTCGCGACGTTCATCCTGCGTCGACCCATGGTGTACTGATTCGCGTGTACCCCAACGACAGCTTCACGGGGACCCCTCCGGAGCCGCCCGGCTGCTTGGGGCTTTCGGGGATTCAGCGCACCACGGTCATTGTGCGCGATCTCGATGCGGCGATCGCTCGGTACGGCGACGGCCTCGGACTCGAGACATCGGTACCGATCGAAGACGCGGACCGTGGCCTTCGCATCGCGATCGCTCGAGCGCCAAAGGGCGGCGTAGTGGAGCTCGCCACGGTGACCAACCCCAACGCTGTGGAGGCGCTCGCACCGAACAAGGTGCAGAGCGAGGGAATGGTGGCGCTGACGCTCGAAGCCAGGGACCTCGACGGCACCGCGAACGCACTGCGGAAACGTGGCCTGTCCGTGGAACGCAGAGGCGATGTGCTATTGCTCGACCCCGCCCAAACGTTTGGCACACTTTTCCGGATTGTCTCAAACGCGTAAGACGAGGTGCCGCAAACACGGGTAGCGAGCCCTAGGCAGCATATGTGGGGTGCTGCACCGTGACTTTCTATCCATGCTGTCCCACCAGATTTCAACCACACCGTCGAACGGTTCGTCCATGCCGCCAAGACCCCTGGGATCAACTTCGAGGGGCAGGTCTACGGTGTGGGCCCACGCGAAGTACCGGTCCGGACCGCGACCTTCGGGTTTTCTGCCCGAAGGTCGCAGAGGCTCGCACGTCTCGCCTCCTGCGAATCGCACTACTTGATGACCCGTCTGACCTTCGGGTTATGAGGACGCGCGAGCGGTCTTGCTCATGTTGTGTAGGGCGTTTCTACCACGTTTTGTGAGTCTTGGGTCTTGCTGAACGT
>JAFDAJ010000036.1 GCA_019313915.1 Deltaproteobacteria bacterium | reverse complement strand
AGGGCATCGATAATGAGGGCCGCGAACAAGGCAGTGAGGTAGATCAAGGACGCGACGAAGAACTTCTTGGCCCAGACGTTCGAGTCTTCTGCTTTGAAGCCGCGGAGGGCCACCGAGAAGAAGTAGCCGCCTAGGATCACCGCGGCGGTGAGATAGATCGGGCCCGCCAGCCCGTAGGGCACCAGAAGGAGCGAAACCGCCCAAAGCGCACCGGCGTAAACCGCCGACTGCACCTTTGCGGAGCGAATGCCCTGAACCGACGGCAAAACCTTGAGGCCCGCCCGCTCGTACTCCTCCTGCCGGAAGATCGAAATCGCGATGAAGTGGGGGATCTGCCAGAAGAACAGGACCCCAAACAAGACCAACCCCGGCGCGTCGATGCTCCCGGTCACGGCGGTCCACCCCATGAGCGGCGGCAACGCGCCCGGAAGCGCGCCGACGAAGAGCGCCGCGGGGGTGTACTGCTTCATCGGCGTATAAATCGCGACGTAGCTGGCCAGCGCAATGAAGCCGAGCAGCCCGGTGACCGGATTGACGGCCAGCGTGAGTGTCGGCACGGCAAACAGCCCCATGAGAATGCCGAGAGTCAGTGCCCACGAGGGCTCGAGCCGGCGATCGGGAAGCGGACGATTGGCCGTGCGAGCGTCAGTGCCCACGAGGGCTCGAGCCGGCGATCGGGAAGCGGACGATTGGCCGTGCGAGCCATCAGGCGATCGCTGTCGCGCTCGAGGTAGCAATTCAGGGTGTTGGCGGCGCCGACGACCATCCCGGTCGTGAGGAGCATGACCGCCATCGAACCGAGACTGAGTGAGCCTGGCGCGAGCCACATGCCACCGGCAGCCGTGACGAGGACCATCATCGTGATCCGCGGCTTGGTGAGCGCGATCAAATCGCGCACGGTCAGCATCATCGTGGCTGGGCGAATCGCTACGGTCATGGTGGTCTCTAGCTGGAAGCGGCGCCCACTCTGACGCCCCGCCTCAAAACGGTCAAGCTCTCCGAGCGGCGGGCGTAGGGCCAGCCCGCAAACCAGTCAAGAACCCGCGCCGAAGGCCGCCAGCAACGCAAGGACTCCGGCTACGGCGAGGACAACCCCCACGCCCAACATGATCCAAGGAGTTTTGGGTTTTTCGGCACCGCGAAGCGGCTCGATGCGTGGGTTGGGCTCGGGCACCGGGACCGGCGGAATTGGCGTAGGCAGGCTGATCGGACCGCCCTCCCCGGCCTCGGCTTGAAGGACGCTGTCGAGCGCCGCGGCAAATTCGGCCGCCGAGGCGTATCGGTCCCCAGGCTTCTTGGCCAACGCGGCCATGACCACCTCTTGGAGGCCTGGCGGAAACGTTGCCGTCGGAAGCCTCTCGGGCAGCGGGATCGGGGTCGCGTTCACGTGGAGCTGGATGTACTCGATCGGCTGCTTGGCATCGAACGGCAGCTTCCCGGTCAGCAACTCATAAAGGATGACGCCGAGTGAGTAGATGTCCGAGCGTGCGTCGAGCGTCTTCCCGTGCGCCTGCTCGGGGCTCATGAATTCGGGTGTACCGAAGACCATGCCTTGCTGGGTGAGCACCATCGAGCCGGGCCTCATCTGCCGCTCCGTGACCTTGGCAAGACCGAAGTCCAGAACCTTGGGGAAATCCCTGATGCCACCCTGGGTGGTCAGGAAGATGTTTTCTGGCTTGAGGTCGCGGTGAACGATGCCCGCTTGGTGCGCTTCTTCGAGGGCGCTGCACACCTGGATCATGATGCGTATCGCGCGCTTCGGGTCCAACGCGCCTTCGGCTCGAACGAGTTGCGCGAGGTTTTGGCCGACGAGGTGCTCCATCACGAAGTAGCAAGCGCCGTCGTCGAGCTGACCATAGAGAAACACGCGCGCGGTGTTGGGGTGCGAGAGCTGACTCATCGCGCGCGCCTCGCGACGGAAGCGGGAAACCAAGTCACTGCGCGAGAGATAGCGCGAGTGGAGGATCTTGATCGCCACGTAGCGATTCATATCGGGCTGCTCGGCTTTGTAGACGGCCCCCATGCCGCCCTTGCCGATCTTCTCGACGATGCGGAACTGCCCAGCAACCTCTTGGTCGAGATATGGATCGCTCACGGCACTAGACTAGCATCCGAGATGCGAGGCGGTGAGGAAAGACCGATGGAGTCGAAGTCAACTCTCGTCAACGATCGTGAAGCGTAGCGCGTGCTCTTCGGCGCCGCGCCGGTAGTCGACCACCAGATTCGAAGCGGTTCGAAGGTCTTCCCACACGGCGGCTGCTTGTTCGGGACGCTCGATGGACTTGCCGTTGATGCGCGTCACTGTATCTCCGGGGCGAAGGTCGAGCGACGCAAAGGCCGGCTCGCCCGGAAACAAGCTCACGATGCGAAAGCCGACGAAGCTGCCCTTATGGAAAGCAGGCTCGGTTTCGACGTTCTGCAGGAACCGGCCTAGGCCACCGTCCAGCACTGGCAAGAGCTCATCACGCGAAATGACGCCGGTCGACACCCGCGGATAGGACTGCTCGAGACTGCTCTCGGGCTTCGTCCCCTCGGCGGGAGCCTCCCCGTCCGAGGGAGCGTTCTCTTCTTCCCACTTGTCGTTGCGCTTGGGCGGCTGGTCGGCGGCTTCCCACTTCTCCTCGCCGGCGGAGCTCTCCCAGGTGGAGTCCCCCATCATGTCGTCTCGGAGTTTGCTCTTCTCGCACCCGAGCACACCTGCGATCAGGACGGCGGCCAATAACACGGTCAGCTTACGGCTCATACAGATTCTCCCCGGAGCGCCATCACCTCGGACCAAATCGCCGTGGTCACTCCCTCGACGCCACAGTTCGCATCGATGTGTCGAATTGTATCACTTGGGAAGAGTTCGTCGATTTTCGCGTAGAATCTCGCCAGCTCCACCTGCATCTCGTCGACTTCGTAAAGCTCGGGGCTGCCGGATCGCGTATCCCGGCGACTCGCCGCCACTTCGGGATCGACGTCGAGGACGAGCGTCAGGTCGGGGCGCCTGGCATGCCGATTGAGCTCTCGTACCCATGTGGACACCTCGTCACCTCCGCCGCCGCTCACCGTCTGGTAGGCAACGGAGGAGTAGTCGTACCGATCGCAGATGACCGTGATCCCATTGTCGAGGTTGGGGAGAATCTCCGCCTCCAAATGGTCGAGGCGGTCGGATGCAAACAGCGTGGCCATCGTCGCCCAGCCGGGCGGGCGGACACCCTCGCGGCTAGGAACCACGACTCTTCCGGTCAGGACCTGGCGAATCAAGACGCCGATTGGGCCGTCGCTCGGCTCACGGGTCGGGTGGGCGGACAGCCCTTTGTCGATGAACCGGTCTGCGAGGATCGAGCACTGCGTCGTCGTGCCCGATCCGTCGATGCCTTCGATCACGATGAAGTGCCCCCCGCTCACGAGCCCTCCTTCGCACCGCCAAACTTGAATGTGGCCCCGAACTGCCCATAGACCCGCGAGTCCGGGTTGCCCCCGCCGAAGATGTCTCCGAGGACGCGGCGGCGGTCTCCAGCTACGATGCCTTCTACTTCAATCCACACATTCCACTTCCGCGTCACAACGATTTCAAGTGAGCCGCCGAGCCGGGCGCGCACCACGTTCTGACGGGAGCTTGTCACGACGGTGCGACTATCGCGACCGTCGAAATCCCAACGGTCGCTGTTGAAGTCGCCGGCGATCCAGAGCGAGAGAGCCCCGCGAGGCGGAAAGTGCAGGCTGAAGATCGCATCGAGGGTGATGAAGAAGTTGTTGGTTGGGTGGCTCCCGCCGAGGATATTATCGCGTTGCGCCGGCCCCACACCGCCACCGATCTGAAGGTCTCCGCCCAAGGAGAAGTTCCGCGATACGCGCCAACCGGCCTTCGTGCTCACGGCGAAGTCGGTGAGGCGCCCGAAGGTGGTAACGTACAGGCCGACGTCGAGGAATTTCGTGAGGCCAGCGCGCATGCCGAGCGACGCCAGCCACGGCCAGCCGGTTGAAAAGTCGAGGGTGGCAACACCGACGGGGAGCGGCGCGCCCGCGTGCGTCACCGTGTTGCGAAGCGGGTCGTCGAGCTCCGCTTCTTTGTCGCGCCTCTTTTGGTCGACCGCAACGACGGCGGTGCTCATGATCACTTGAATCAGACGGACGCGCGGGGA
This sequence comes from Deltaproteobacteria bacterium, assembly GCA_019313915.1. Classification (GTDB taxonomy): domain Bacteria; phylum Myxococcota_A; class Polyangia; order Polyangiales; family Houyiibacteriaceae; genus SG8-38. The sequence continues at coordinate 22,367 of JAFDAJ010000036.1, read as the reverse complement.
CTTCTGCAGATTGATCTGCTCGACGTGATTCTCGTATCCGTCGGCCCTCACCTCCAACTGATGGGTGCCCGCCGGTAGATCGCCCTCCCACGGCACGGGGCCGCGCGCCTCACCGTCGATGAAGAGTTGTGCGCCCGCTACGTTGGCCTCGATCCGAACGGGCACGCCCAATGGGTTGAGCTCGGCGTAGACGTCGCAGTTGCGGCTGGGCCCTACCGAGCATGTGCGGCGCACCTCCCGGTAGCCCGGCGCCCGCACGACGACGGCATGCGTTCCAAACTCCGCGGGCTCGATCGTGATCGGTGGGTTACCGTAGTCCTCCCCGTCGATCGTCACGGTGGCCTCGGGAACATTGGCGCGGACCCAAACGCGCGCGACGTCGGTGCTAGCGGTCGTAAACCTCATCGACACGACACGCTCGCGCCCGGCGATGACCGTCACCGCTTGCGTGACGTTCTCGTAGCCGGTCGCGCGGGCCATGACCGTGTGCTCGCCAGGCGGCAACGCACCCTTGGCAGCGGGGGCCACGCCGATGTCGACGCCATCCAGACTGATGATCGCGCCGGGTACGTTCGCGATGACCCGCAAGCTGCCTAGATCGGGAGCGACGCGGATCGTCGCCTCGACCGTGGCACGCTCGTTGGCCTTGATCAGTACGACCTTCGAAAACGGGTGATAGCCCTCTCCGGGGCTCCGGATCTCCACCACGTGCTCGCCCTCGGTCAACCCGTCGACAACGAGCGGCGTCCCTCCACGTCGCTGTCCATCGATGAACACGGGCATCCCGGTGACGTCTGCGGTAATGAGGAGCGAGCCGGTCTTGACCGCTTGAGGTTGTAGCGCGACCGGGATGGTCGTGACTTCACCGCCCACCAAGTCGACCCACTTCGAAAAGGTTGCGAATCCGCGCTTTCCTACCTGCAGCAAATGGCGGCCCGGGGTGAGCGTCTTGCGCAACGGCACATTGCCGGACGGATCGCCGTCGATGCGAATCGCCGCCCCTGAAGTGGCATCGTCGCTCGCAGTGATCACGAGGACAGCGGGAGACGCACCCTGCGCAAGCGCCGCCGAAGAGACGACGAGCAAACCAAGTACGAACACAACCCGCACGAACCTACCAACGCCACGCAACCCTTGCATAATCCCTCGGACGCACCGAAATAGAGCCGATTCACTGACCGGCCTAGCGCCTCGCTCGTGTTTACCCCCACCCCAGGGGTCGGCACAGAAAATGACCGGCTGCGCCTGCGGTGAGGCAAGAATTTTCAAACAGGGACGCGCCTACGGTGCGACGAACGGCGCCTCGAAAGGATCGAGCGCTTCGGGATCTGGTATCTCTGGTGCTCCGAGAGGCGGCAACACGCGAGGCTCCGGCCAAGGGTCTCCGTCACGACGAAAACGGAAATCGTCGAGCTCTGCCAGGCCGTAGGACAGCGCTTCCGGACCGATGCGCTCGCGCTTCGCCATGTGCTCAAGCAACCGCCGCATCCGGTTCTTCATCGAGCGGGTGAGTGCGCCGCGCTGGTATGAGACGTGGTAGCGCTTGGGCGAGGGCAACATGCACGCAAGGAAGGCGGACTCGGCGGGGCTGAGCTCGACGGGCTCCCGGCCGAAGTAGTACGTAGAGGCGTGCCTGAGCCCATAGACGCTTGGACCGTACTCGATCACGTTGAGATATAGCTCGATGATCTCGTCCTTGTTGAGGGCGTTCTCGAGCCACCACGTGAGGATGACCTCTTGGACTTTTCGGGCGATGGTTTTCTCGCGCTGCAAGTAGAGGTTCTTGGCAAGCTGCATCGAAATCGTGCTGGCTCCGACGACGTAGTGGCCCTCCTGAAGGTTGCGCACCAACGCATCGCGAATTGCCCACGGCGCAAAGCCACCGTGCTCATAGAAGGCTCCGTCCTCGTGGCTGATGACCGCGGGGGGCATGAACGGGCTGATGTCCCCCAACGCCACCCAGTACGCAGTGCCGGGTCCGGTACGCATCTCGAAGACTGTTTCGTCGGGTTCGATCGCCCGATGGAGGAAGGGTTCCTGGAATCGCTCGACGCGAACCCACTTGGGCGTTTCTTCGAATTGACACAGGTTACGCACGCGAATCGAGAGCACGGTCGCTTCGAGCTCCCGCGAATCGAGCGAGATCTGAGCCAAGGCGCTCCAGTTGCCCGACCAGTCGAACCGGGCGAGCGAGCCGAGGACGTCCTGCGGAATCGCCCTGACGACATCATTGCAAGCCGTGGGCGGTAGCTTCGCGGTGAGGTCGACGCGATAGTGCTCGGTAGTCCGCTCCAGCTCGCCTTCGATTAGCACTTGGGTTTTGCCCATTCGAACCCGACCGCTTTCGATCTGAAGCAGGCGGTCGACGGGGTGCCAAATGCCCCTGCCTGCAACATCGATGTTGATGTTCTCGACGGGCTTTGGCGCGATTCGCTCGGAGGCCAACGCGAGCTCGCGCAACCGCAAGCTCCCCCCGATGCTCACCTGATCGGAAGAACTGACGGCGAGCTCGAGCTCGGCGCTCACCGTGCCGAGCTCCGCGTTGTAGAGCGGAATCTCGGGCGCGAACGGCGCGATGAGCGCGAGTGAGATTCGACGAAGCCGGATGCTTCCCTCGGCACGGGCCTCGGCGGGCATGACGCTGAGGTCGACCTTGAGCGTCCCCTTGTTGGAGGTCTTGCCGCCGACGGTGACCTGGTACCAACCGTTGCCCCCGCCGCGCAGATCCCATTCGAAATCGCGAATCCGCTCGACATGGCCCCCGGAGGTACGGCTCTCGATCTGGACGCCGGACACAACAATACGAGCATCCGGCGTGAGACGGTTGAACAGCACGGGGTCGGGGGCGGCGTCAGTGCCAATGCCAGTGTCAGCGCCAGTGTCGGTGTCGGGGGCGCGCAGCGAAGTCATCGCATCGCGAATGCGGGAGGTTAGAGCCCTTCCCTCTGCGTCCCCATTCCGAAGCGAGCGAACACTTGCGCTAGCGATCTCCAGATCCTGAAGCCTCCATGTGCCGTGCGTGCGCCGCAGCGCAATCTTCGAGGGTCCGACGGCCGCGTGGTCGTCGCTGCGTTCGCCAAGCAGGGTTTCCCCCACGCCGCCGCGCAACTCGTCGCCTTCTTTGTGAAGGCTCGCGCCCGTCAGGGAGATCAAGGGCCCGTCCGCATCGACCACCCGAACCGTGAGGTCGTCGACGGCGTACGTCCTCCCGCGCCCTTTGGTGCCCGTGACGGTCGCGCCGGGTGCGGACATACTGCCCGCGACTCGTCCGCGCAGCTCTGCGATCGAGTCGTCGAAACCTTCGTCCGCTAGGTCGACTGTCACATCGACGCCGCGGGCGGACACGTTGCGAACAGACCGTGAGCCACGGAACACAGCACCGATTAGGCTCATCCGTGCATCTACGTGGTCGATGCGTACGACGAATCCGCCGTGGCGCCCTCGCATCTCGACGCCATCGAGCTCGACGCCGCCGAGCGAGAGATGCGCCTCTTCGATGCGCGCGTCTACACCAAGCCGGTCGCCGATGAGAGTGGCCGCCCGAGCCGTCGCGCGGGGCGCGCCCCAGATCCAAAGGCCAATCACGAGCGCTAGCGCAACGAACGCTGCTACCACCCATGCGCGTCGCTCACTGAGGAACCGCAGCATCGACTCGGGATTATGCCGCGTCTAAAACGCGAAGCCTAATAAAGCTTTCGGCTGTCGATTTGGATCGTCACGGGCCCGTCCACGATCGATTGAACCAGCATCATCGCGCGGAACGTGCCGGTTTCGACAGGCAACCCCTTGCCACGCAAGCCCTTGAGCACCTCGGAGTAGAGACGTTCGGCGTCTTTGGGGTCCGCTGCTCCATCGAAGGAGGGTCTTCTGCCCCTCCGAACGTCCCCGAATAGCGTGAACTGGGAGACTACCAACACCGCACCACCGATGTCGGTGACCGACAACGACATGCGGCCGTCGTCATTGGGGAACACCCGCAGACCCGCAATCTTATCGACGGTGTATCGAACGTCCTTTGCCTCGTCACCCTGCGCGGCGCCCAGGTACACCAGCAGACCGCGGTCGATCGCGCCAACGACGTCACCGTCGACCGTGACACTTGCTTCGTTGACCCGCTGTACGACGGCGCGCATGCGGACTTGCGTAGCACAGGCCGAATCGTCTTGCCCGAGCGAGTCGATGTTCAATACTGCCTCGCGATGAAACCGGTTGTGGGTCTGACGGGTGGGATCGCGTGCGGAAAGACCACCGTGGCGAAGATGTTCAGCGACCTCGGCATCCCGGTGATCGACGCCGACGAGCTGGCGCGTGACGTGGTGGAGCCTGGCACGCCCGGTCTGGAACAGATCGTGCGCGAGTTCAGCGAAGGCGTGCTCGATGGCGCTGGGCGTCTCGATCGCAAGAAGGTCGGCGACTTGGTGTTCGGGGACGAGGCAGCGCGGGAAGCGCTCAACGCGATCATGCACCCGCTGATCGGAGCCGCCGGCGCAGAACAGATGATGGCGAACCAAGACGACCCGGCACCGTACCTGGTGTACGAGGCGGCGCTACTGGTGGAAACCAACTCTTACAAGGCGTTCTCGGCGCTCATCGTGGTAAGCGCCGAAGAATCGCTCCAGCGGCTCCGCCTGATTGCCCGCGACGGGTTCACGGTAACGGAGGCCAACGCTCGAATCGCTTCACAGCTGCCTCTCGGCCGGAAAATCGCGGTGGCCGACTATGTCGTGACCAACAATGGCGACCTCGACGCAACGCGGCGGCAGGTTGCCGAGGTCCACGAAAAGCTAGTGACGCAGTTCGCGTCGAAGGAGTCCAAGTAGTGGGCACCCTGGTACGATCGGTGTTGGTAACGGGTTTCCCCGGTCGGCAACCCGCAGTGCATTTGGTTCGGGCGCTCGCGACGCACGGAGAACGCTCGGTGTGTTGCCTGGTCAGCGAGAGCCGGCAGGACCGCGCGCTGGAGTTACTGGACGCGCTTCCTGCATCTGCGCGGGAGCGGGTGTCGCTTTGGGTGGGAGACCCGCGGTCGATGGACCTCGGCCTGAGCGGTGAAGAGTTCGCCGTCCTCACCGAACGCGTCGAGGTGATCCACCACTGCGCGTCGATCACCGATCCAGCGGGCACCCAGGAAGAAGCGGCCGGCAACGTCCGCGCGGCTGCCGAGGTGTTGGAGTTCGCCGAGGCCGCGCCGCGGTTGAAGCGCTTGGTCTTCTGGTCGAGCGCCACCGTGTCGGGCAATCGCGAGGGGTTCGTCAAGGAGACCGACCTCGACGACGGGATGGGTTTCCGCAATCCGATCGAGGAGTCGCTGTATCGAGCGGAACGCATGCTCGGCGAGTCGGCCGACGAGCTGCCGATCGTCGTGCTGCGGCCCGCACTCATGGTGGGTGACTCAATCACCGGCGAAGTCGAAGACGTGAACGGGCTGTACCTTCTGATCCGGTTCCTGCTCAGCGCACCGGACGACTACCGAATCCCGACGCCGAGCCGAACCGGCGTGCGAATCAGTGCAGTCCCCGTCGACTACGCAGTCAAGGCCGCCGTCCACATCGCAGAGGACGAGACCTCGATCGGCCGCACGTTTCACATCGTCGACCCGAAGCCGGTCACCGTGCAGCACGCCCTCAACCTCTTCGCCGAGGCAACCGGCCGCCCTTCCCCACGAGAACACGACCCACTCAACCTCGCGACGGCGCTGATGCGAGCCCCTGGGCTACAGCGCTTCCGAAACACCACCCGCGCCTTCCTCGACCACTTGAAAACCGACGTGATCTACGACGACCGCAACACCCGCGAGCTATTGGCCGGCGCCGCCATCTCATGCCCAGCCCTAGAAACCTACGTCGACACGATGGTAGCAAGAGCCCAGCAGGACTAGCCAGCCAGCACTGGCGCTGACACTGGCACTGACGCTGCCACTGACGCTGGCACTGTCGCTGCCACTGCTGCTGCTAGCTGCCGGCTAGGGTCATTGACGAAACTCGGAATGTTGGGGATGCAATTGCGGTTCGCTGATCGAGATCATCGGCGACTGCATCAATTCGCTGTAGCAACTGATCCAAGTTGAGCGAAATCGTGACCTCGGAAACCGGGTCGGAGAGCTCGCCGTTCTGGATCAGGAATCCCGAAGCGCCTCGGCTGAAATCCCCAGTGACGGCGTTGAAGCCGAAACCCATCATGCTGGTGACGTAGAGGCCATGCTTGGTTTCGGCGATCAGCTCGTCGCGCGATTGGGCGTTGGCCTTCAAGATCAGGTTGCTGGTAGAGGGCGAGATGCCGCCCGCCGGTGACCGTGAAGCGCTGCCGGTGCTCGTCTGGCCGAGCTTTCGTGCGCTGTAGGTGTCCATCAAATACGTCTTGAGCACCCCGCCCTCTACCACCACGTTCCGGCGGCACAGCAGGCCCTCACCGTCGAACGCGCGGGAGCCCGGCGCTCTTGGAAGCAGCGGATCGTCGACGATATCCACGAGATCGCTTGCGACGCGGGTGCCAACTCGGTCGACCAGGTAGGAGCTCTTGCGCCAAATCGAGCTACCGAGAACGCACCCGGCAAAGAGGCCGAGGATCGAACGCGCGGCATCCTTGTCGAAGATGACTGGCAACTCTTGGGTGGGAAGCTTCTTCGCGCCGAGTTGGGCGATCGTCCGGCGCGCTGCTTCCTCACCGACCGCCTGGCTGTCTTCAAGGTCTGCGTAGTGCCGCGACGCCGACCAGTGGTAGCCGCTTCGTTTCTTGCCACCTTCATCGTCGGCGACCGGATTTACGACGAGCGAAGCGTACGTCCCGTAGTCGCTGCCGGCGAACCCGCCACTCGTCACCAGCGCACTCACACCTCTGGCACGGGTGAACGAGGCCCCTTCGCTGTTGGTGATGCGCGGATCGAAATCGAACGCTGCGCGCTCTCCATGCTGCGCCCGGGAAAGCGCTTCGTCGGCCGAAATCTCGCTCACGCCCTCGTCGAACGTGTCCAAGTCTGCCCACTGCGTGGGCGACGAAAGCTCCGATGGGTCCGGCGGCCCCGCAAACTCATCGGACTCGCTGAGCCGGGCGAGCTCGAGCGCATCTTCGATCAACGTCCGCTGACCGGCTTCGCTCAGGTCACTCGTGTATGTCGATGCCACGCGCTGGCCAACCATCACTCTCAACCCGAGCGCCCGCGAGCCGGCCTCCTCGACTAGCTCCGGCTCGCTCATCCGAACCTTCACGGAAAGATGAGACCCGCTGTGGACCCCGGCCTCCGCGACATCGGCGCCGCCCTCGATGGCGCGCTCCATCACAGAGCGCCCGAGATCGACCAGTGCTTTGGCTTCTTCCTCTGCGTTGCTCATCCGCCCGCCACCTGCGTCCCACCGACAGTCATCGAGGCGATCTTGATCGTCGGACAGCCGACGCCAACCGGAACGGATTGACCCTCTTTGCCACACGTCCAAATCCCGTCGGACACCTCGAAGTCGTGGCCCAACATTACCACGTTGCGCATCGCGTCCGGCCCGTTGCCGATCAGGTTGACGCCCTTGAGCGGCGCGGTGACTTTGCCGTCTTCAATCAGATAGCCTTCGGTCAACGAGAACACGAAATCACCATTGGCGATGTCGACCTGTCCGCCGCCGAACTTCTTGGCGTACACCCCTCGGCTCACGCTCCGAATGATGTCCTCCGGCGCATCCTGTCCGCCCATGAGCATCGTGTTGGTCATCCGCGGCATCGGATGTGAGCGGAAGCTCTGCCTGCGACCGTGCCCGTCCGGAGTCGTTCCGAAAAAGTCTGCGCTGTGGCGGTCTTGCATGTAGCCCTTCAGGACACCGTCCTCGATGAGAACTGAGCGAGTGGGGAGCTGCCCTTCGTCGTCGACGTTGATCGAGCCGCGTGAGCCCTCCAGCGACGCGTCGTCGACGACGGTGCAGAGCGCGCTGGCGACCTCCTCACCGACGCGGCCCGAGTAGTTGCTCGTCTTCTTGCGATTGAAGTCGGCCTCGAGGCCATGGCCGACCGCCTCGTGCAAGAGGATGCCACTATCGCCGGGCGCCAAGACCACGTCCATCTCGCCGGCAGGCGCCTCGCGCGCGTCGAGCATGACCAGCGCCTGCTTCACGGCCTGCTCGGCGTGCCATTCGGGTGTCTGGCCGTCGAAATACTCCAGGCCCATCCGGCCGCCGCCGCCCGAAGAACCCGACTGGCGGTTGCCTGCGTCCTCTGCGATCACATGGATGCCGAATCGGATCAACGGCTGCCGGTCGCGTGCCATGTGCCCGAGGCTGTTGGCGATCAGCACTTCGCGAGCGCTCTCGGCGAACGAGGCGTCGACACGAACCACGCGCGAGTCGGAGGCGCGCGCCGCACGATCGGCGCGCTCGAGGATCGCTTTCTTCGCCTCGCCGTCCACGTCGAGCGACTCCACCGAGACGGGGTAGCGGTTAGGCGCATCGCGCATCGACACTGCGAGCGGGGCAAGCGGTTGACCACCGGCGGCGATTTGCGCCGCGGTCTTGGCCGCCCGTTTCATGGCATCAAATGAGAAATCCTCGCAATAGGCGTACCCGGTCGCATCGCCCTTCATGACCCGAACGCCGAGGCCCATCGACACGGCCCGTCGCGCAGACTTGAGAATCTGCTCGTCGTAGACGTAGCTACCGCTGACCGAGTACTCGAAAAACAGGTCGGCGTAGTCCCCACCTTTTTCAAGTGCGATCCTCAGGAGGCGGTCTGCGATGTCCGCGTCAACGGCGTGCGACCCGTGCTCGGCAAACGGTGCATGGTAACGTCCTGTCATGAACTGTTGCGCACTCTAGGGCGCAGGTGCGGCGATGGCCACTTCTATTGGCCCAAGAAGCCAATTACGGTGTCGATGATGCGGCTCTGACGCGCTTCCCCGAGACCCGCAAAGATCGGCAGCGCCAAGACCTCGCGGCTAGCTTCCTCGGAGGCTGGGAGCGATCCCTCGAGGTACCCGAGATACGCGAAGCATTCCTGCCTGTGAAGCGGCACGGGGTAATAGATCGCGGTCGCAATCTGTTCGGCCTGTAAGTGCGCCTGCAGCTCGTCGCGCCGCGAGGTCCGAAGAACGTACTGGTTGTAGACGTGCCCCTCGAATCGCCGCAGTGGGGGTCGCAGGAGACTCTCGTCCAAGCCGGAAGTGGAAAACGCAGCGTCATAGCGCGACGCGTTCTCTCGACGGCGCAACGTCCAGCCCTGGAGCTCGGGAAGCTTTACCCGCAGGAGAGCGGCTTGTAGAGCGTCGATGCGGAAGTTCCCACCGATCACCGAATGGTAGTACTTGGGGTTGCTCCCGTGCGCGCGCATCACGCGAGCCTTCTCCGCAAGGGCCGGGTCTTGCGTGGTCACGAGCCCGCTATCGCCGAATCCGCCGAGATTCTTTGATGGGAAGAAGGAGAAACAACCATACGCGCCGAGGCTTCCGACGGGCCCGAGCGGGCTCTTCGTGCCAATGGCCTGCGCGGCGTCTTCGATGATCGGAAGACCGTGCGTTGTCGCGACGCCCAACAGCGCGCGCATGTCGCAGGCTTGGCCGAAGAGGTGAACCGGGAGAATCGCGCGGGTGCGATCCGTGACTGCCGCCGCGACCTGTTCGACGTCGATGTTGAACGTGTCGGGGCGAATGTCGACGAAAACCGGCGTGGCGCCGACGCGCGCGATGCATCCCGCCGTGGCGAAGAAGGTAAACGGGGTTGTGATTACCTCGTCGCCAGGACCGATGCCAAGGGCCATTAGCGCGACCGTCAGCGCGTCCGTCCCACTCGAAATACCGACGGCGTGCTCAACCCCGATGTATTCGGCCACCTCGCGCTCGAACGCCACGACCTCCGGGCCGAGGATGTAGCGTCCAGACCGGATCACCTCCGCAGCCTTGTCGGTCAGGCGATCGATCAACGGTGCGTGTTGGGCCGCCAGGTCCAACATCGGGATGGCTTCTTCACCCACGACTCTTCACCCAACGGCAGCTCTGTACCGTCACTTCATACACGTCGCCGCACCGGACGCAGACACCGTCGCTGGGCAGCACTTCGCCGCACCGGCACGCCCAACCGGTCCGACGCGCAGGATTGCCCACCATGACCGCATGGGCGGCAACATCTTTGGTGATCACGCTGCCCGCTCCGATCAGCGCATAGTCGCCTAGGGAGTGTCCGCACACGATGGTCGCGTTGGCGCCTACAGTGACGCCCTGCCCCACTGGCGTTAGCGCAAACACGTCTTTGCGCTCGACGTGGGCGCGCGGAGTCAACACATTCGTGAACACGCAGCTTGGTCCAAGAAAAACGTCGTCTGCGATCGTCACACCCGCATACACCGATACGTTGTTTTGGATCTTCACCCGATCACCGATCTCTACACCCGGCCCGATGAAGACGTTTTGTCCGAGGACGCAGCTCGCGCCGATGGTCGATCCGCCGGACACGTGCGTGAAATGCCAGACGCGCGTTCCGGCGCCGAGCTGCGCGCCGTCATCGACGACCGCGGTCTCGTGAATGACGGGCCCGCTCATCACCGTCCTCCGGCGACGGCAGTCCCCACTCGCTCCGATCGATTCACATGGCCCCCCAAGTCATCCGGCGAGCTTAGCAGGACGGGCTGTCTTCCTCGAAACTTGTGTCAGAACGGTTCGCTCAGCGCAGCATCGCGCGGCATTCCGAGACGTATTGGCCCTTGCCGAGCTTCACACAGTTTTGGTAGGCGTGGCGTGCGCCTTGGCGGTCGCCTCGCATCTGCCGGGCCGCGCCGAGCGTGACCCAGGCCAGCGCATTGGAGGGATCAACCGCGGTCGCACGTTCCGCGAGCTCAGCCGCCTCTCGCGTATGGTTCCGCGCCAACATCAACCGAGCAAGCTCCGCCAGGGCGGGGCTCCCTTCTGGATTGAGCACAATCGCCCTCCGGTAAGCCGCCGAAGCCCGTGAACCGCGTTTCAGCCGACGAGCGAGGGCAAGCTGAGCCTCGTAGGTATCGAGGGCCCCGGTCTCGGGGTAGATGGCATCGGGGCGGGGGACCGGGTCAGCGTCAGCGGCAGTGTCAGTGCCAGCCGCAGCGGCAGTGTCAGCGGCAGTGTCAGCGGCAGTGCCAGCGGCAGTGTCAGCGGCAGTGCCGGTGTCCGTGCCAGTGTCGGTGTCCGTGTCGGTGTCGGTGTCGGTGGCCGTGGGGGCGGTGGCGATGTTGGGGCCTGCGATGTTGTCCGTGGGGGCGGCGCTGTGAGGGGCGGCGACGGTGTCGGTGGCCGCGCGGCTATCCCTGCCTCCCGGGGACATCAAGTACGCGACCGCGGCCACTCCACATCCGATTGCGAGGACGAGCAGCGCCCAGGGCAGCATCGTTGGCTTCCGGGAAGCGGTGGCGGTGATTGACCTCGGTTGGACGGAGCGGGGCGCGCGGATGCTCGCCCCTTCGTCTTCGAACACCTGTTCGTACGTGAGCGGTGGCGGGTCGACGTCAGGCGGCTCGTGGTAGTCGACTACCGCGTCACCGCGTGGCTGCTCGCCTCGTTCTGCGGCCGCTTCGATCGGGCGGTCGCTCGGGGGTGTCGATCGTATGAACGCTCCCGGAGGCGGGTCGGAGTCGATCGCGACAATTGCCTCCTCGACATCGGGGTCGTCACGTAGCTCGTCGAGGGTGTTGTCCCATTGCCCAACTTCAACGGTTTCACGACCCGAGACCTCATCGATGTTGTCGATGTCGGCAACGCGCCCCGCCCAATTGAGGATCGTTCCGCCCGCGTACATCGCGCTCTCCGGCCGCACCGCCTGAAAACCCGCAGGAGTCTGGCGGCGCGCACGTGCAGGCGGCGGCGCAGGCTGCCACCCCAAGTCGGGCGCGGGAGGCAAAGCCGAGGGTGTCGTGATCGCATCCTCCAGCGCAGGATCATCCACCGTCGCCGGCGATGGAAGCGACACAGGCGTCGACATCATCTCTGACGGGGGCAAGGACTCGAGCGCGGAAGCCGACGCAGACGCCGCTGCCAGCTCTGGCGCCGTCACCGAAGTCGACGACCCCTCAACCTCCGGTAGCCGTGGCGCGACGGGCACCGCAACGCCGGCAGCCGGCAACCCGGCCGGCCCGGGAATTGTATTGACGCCTTCCCTGGGAGGCGGTGCGGAGGACCGAACGGAGACCTCGGTTAGGATCGGAATGCTGTCCTGGACTCGGCCAACCTCACGCACCATCCCCTCGAAATAGAGATCCGCGACCTTCCGAAGGGTGTCGACGTGATCTCCCCCGTGCTCACGAAGGACTTCGCCGACGGCCCGCCGCCCGTCGATCAGTCGCACGATCTCGTTCTGCTCATCCGGCATGCCCCGGAGCCGCTCGCGAAACATCGCCGCATCGATTTCGAGCACCGCATCCAACGACGGGAGGAGCTCGGACAAGCGGCTCCACTCGTCGAGCCGGTGCATCCCTTCCATCAGGAGCGCTTGGGTTGTCCGGTGGACGGTGCGCTCGCTCAAGCTCACGCGCCGGAACTCGAGGTCGAAGGTGCCGTCACGCCAAAGCAAGTGACGATAGACCGCGTCCTCGCCCGCCAGGTCCTCGACCGTGGCGTTGATCACCGCACCCGAGTCAAAAGAAATCATCCCCGCCTGGCCGTCCGCAGAAACCAACGTGAGCACGCCCGACTTCCGACTCACATCGATCGTCTGAAGCAGATCGACCACGCTCATTTCGGAGAGCGAGCCGCTGAAGCGCGTCCGTGCGTCGCTGCTCTTGTGCGCCAGCCCCGCACGCGTCTGCCGTGCCAGCTCGATGCCCACGCGCGCAACGACCTCCCGAATGTAAATCGGCTTGGTGAGGTAGTCCTCGACGCCTAGCTCCAGCCCACGGATCTTGCTTTCGATCGACCCGTCGCTCGACAAGAACATGAACGGGATATGTGCCCATTCCGAGTTGTGCCGCAGTTGCTCGACGAACTCGAAGCCGTTCATGTCGCTGAACGTCGTGTCGGAGAGGATCAGGTCCGGCTTGTTCGCGTGCAGGATCTCGAGCGCCTTCCCCACACTGGGACACCCGGCTACATTGTAGCCCGCGTTCCGAAGGCTCACCTCGAGCACGCGGAGACTACGGGGATCTGCATCGACGACGAGGAGGTTTTGCTTGGTCACTGCAACCTTTTGTCAGCAGGAGTGTGCGAATGGGCACACCGCCATGTCAAGCATGCCTTCCAACCGCCAACGTGATAACTTGGCAAGAGTGGGATGAAAAAGCTCGGGGGCATCCTAGGCGTGATCATCGGCGCAGTACTCGTACTGGGCGCCTGTGAAAAACCGCGCGCTGCGATGGCCTTTCACCAACTGGACCCGGACTTCGGGGGCCTGCAGGGCGGCAAGACCGTCCGCGTCGTCGGCCGCAACCTTCGCTTGGACATCGGCTACGCTGTCTACTTCGGTCGACTTCGCTCCCCCCAGGTCTCGATTCAGAGCGAGAAAGCTCTGTTGGCCGTCACGCCGCGCCGAACGACTCCGGGAGCGGTCGATGTAACGATCCGCGCCGACAACGGCGCGGTGTTCGTGATCAAACGAGCCTTCGAGTACATCAACCAAGGGGGCAACCTCTTGAACGATCCCGAAGCGCCCTAGGCGTCACGAGCCAACATCGGTTCCGCCATCGACGCCCGCGTCGGGGTCAGGATCAGGCGCGGATAGGCACACACCGGCAAGGCAGGCCAGGCCAGCTGCGCACTGGTCGGTCCGCGTGCACGGCTCGTCGAGCAGCTTCGGGTGCATGTCTCGACCGCAACCCAACAACACGAGGCAGAACGGCAGCCACAGGAGTCGACGACTCATCGGTACGACGATAGCGCAGCCCGGGATCGGTGACCACGCCCCATGCCCCAAAACGCTGCTAGGCTCCGGCCGTGGACATCCGGCTGCTGATACCGGAGCTCTTCGAAAAGCTCAGCCTCATTGCGACTGCAGGCCTTCTCGGAGTGCTCGTGCCGCCGCTGCGTAACCGCCTGCTGGGCGTGGGCCGACCTCGAGACATCGCTGTAGTCGTGATCTTCGGGCTCTTGTTCTCGCTGTGGGGCTCCACGATGGGCTTCGAGTTGCTGGGCCACTTCCTCAACCTGCGTGCCATAGGAGTCATAATCGCAGGCATTTTGGGGGGACCGCGAGCCGGCGCCCTGACCGGGCTCCTCGGCGGCGGGTTCTACGTGACACGGGTCGTCCCGGAGGAGTTTCCCTGGGCTCTCATCGCCTCGGTCCTCGACGGATGGCTCGCCGGCCGGATGTCAGTGCGACGAGAGCAAATGTTCATCGGTTGGCGTGTGCTCGGCGCGGCTGCCCTGGTCCAGCTAGCTGGGCTGACCGTCACCGGTGTGGGGATGGCCGTATCCGGCTCGAACCCCATCGAGGCGCTGCCTTCGCTCGCCGCTCAGCTCGGTGGGGTCGCACTCGGCGTCGCGCTTTTCGTGAACGTCGCATTGGTCGTCATCTCGCGCCAGGAACAGGCTGTCGCGCTGGTCGAAGCTCAGGCGGCCGCGAACGCCCTTTCACTCACCGCGCTGCGAAGCCGCCTCGAACCTCACTTCTTGTTCAACGCGCTCAACACGTTGCGCGCCACCATTCGGCGTGATCCAGAGCAAGCACGTGCGCTCGTATCCGACCTCGCCGACCTGTACCGGTACCTCCTGCATCACCCGCACGATGCATCGGTGCTCAACGAAGTAGAACACGCCTGTGCGTATCTTGCGATTGAGAGAGCGCGTCTCGGAGACGAACGCCTCGCGGTACAAACGTCGATCGACGACAGCGTGCGCGACATCCGAGTGCCTGCCTTGCTGCTCCAACCGCTCGTTGAAAACGCAGTCAAACATGGCATCACCCCGAAGCAGGGGCTTGGGAAGATTACGATTCGGGCGTCGGACCTCGGCGAACGGCTGCGAATCGAGGTCGAGGACGAAGCTGATGGCCCGCATCGCGGGTCGCCAACGAAGGGCTCGGGTTTGGCGCTTCAGACCCTGCGAAAGCGACTGGATCAACAATACGATGGGCAAGCGCATCTCCAGCTTTCTTCCCGCGAACGCGGTACTCTGGTGACCGTGGAGCTGCCAAAGAACGTGGACATCCCAGGAGAGCAAGGATGAGTATTCGGGCAATCGTCGTCGATGATGAGCCGCTGGCCCGCGACGAGCTTCGCTTCATGCTCGGACAGTGTGAGGACGTCGAGGTCGTAGGAGAGGCCCGCAACGCACCAGAGGCGCAGGGGTTATGCGACGAGGAGCTGCCGGACGTCGCGTTTCTGGACCTGAGGATGCCCGGCCCCGATGGTGTCGCGCTCGCGGAAACGCTCATGGCCAACCACCCGGACCTCAAGGTGGTGATCGTGTCCGCGCATGACGAAGGCGCGCTGCGGGCATTCGAGGCACGGGTCGCGGATTACCTGCTCAAGCCGGTCCGGCTGGAACGACTGCGGCAAGCGGTAGAGCGTGTCCGTAGCGCTCCCGCCGGATCTGCGAACGGTACCGAACGGCTCGACCGAATTGCCGTCCGCCGCAAGGAAGCTTACGTGGTCCTCGAGCTAGGCGACGTGATCTACTTCGAGGTCAAAGATGAGCTGGTGTGGGCCGTCACCAAAGAAGACCGATTCGCGATCGACAAGACGCTCGCAAACTTGGAAGACGAGCTCGACCCCGATGCGTTCTTTCGATCCCATCGCGGCTTCATCGTCCGCTACGACCGAATCCGCGCGATCGAGCCGACAGGCGCCGGCACCTATCAGCTGCTGCTCGACCATCCGGAGGAGCCGAAGATACCCCTGGCCCGAGAGCGAGCGAAGAAACTCCGCGAACGCATCCCGTTTTCGGGATGAGCGCACGAGCTGCTCGACCATCCGGAGGAGCCGAAGATACCCCTGGCTCGAGAGCGAGCGAAGAAACTCCGCGAACGCATCCCGTTTTCGGGGTGAGCGCACGAAAAGGTTTAGCGTTTGCCCGTCTTGATGGTAAATCCCGTCGCATGAGGGGGACACGGATCACTCAACTGTTCGCGCTCGGCGCTCTCGCTGCCGCGCTTACGCTATCTGGCTGCAAAAAGGGCAAGGACAGCTCCAATGCCGCTGATGAGAAGCAGGAGCCGCCGCCGCCCTCGGGCACGATGAGCCTGCAGGGCATGTATTCATACATGGCTGACTCTGGAATCTTCGTGGACTGTGCGACTCAGGAGCGGTGGCCCGTTGCTCACGAAGGGGACAACGCAACCCTGGAGCGAGCCTACGGGAAAGCCAAAATCGCGCCCGGCGCGCCGTTGCTCGTCACCGTGGAAGGCGGCCTGGACTTGCGCCCAAAGGTCGACGGACGGGGCAAAGTAACGACTCTCATCATCCAGCGCTTCGTGCGGAGCTGGCCGAGAGAGACGTGTGGATGGATGCAGCCCGTCACCCTAGAAGACACCACCTGGGCGTTGCTCGAGCTCAAGGCTAAAACGATCACCGTCAAAGTGAACGACAAGGCGCCGTACCTCGAGCTCAACTCGAAGAAGGCGAGCGCCTACGGTTTCGGCGGCTGTAATCGCTTCTTCGGGTCCTACGAAACTTCAGAGCGATCACTGACGTTTGGCGCGATGGGTGCAACCCGCATGGCTTGCCCCGAAGGCATGGATCAAGAGCAAGAGCTCTTCACCGTGCTCGGCTCGGTCACTCGGTACGAGATACACGGCTCCAAGCTCTTGCTTTTTGCGGACAAGGAACTGGTCGCGCGATTCGAAGCACGAGCCCCGTTGGAGTGACAATCGTTTTCGACGAGTTCGAGCTGGACCCTGCACGCCGCGAGCTCCGCGTGCACGGTAAGGCACGTCCGTTGCAACCACAGGTATTCGACCTCCTGCTCTACCTGGTCGAAAACCACGAGCGAGTCGTGCCCAAGCGCGAGCTACTCGAAACCCTTTGGCCGGATTCAATCGTCACGGAGAGCTCGATTCAGCGCGGGGTGAGCTTGGCGAGGAGCGCGCTAGGCGAACGCGGACCCGCGCTCATCCAGACTTTCCCGCGGCAAGGATATCGCTTTGTCGGCAAGATCCAGAAGGCCGGCAAGACGCGCGCCAACCTGTCTCTGCAACCTCGCTACGCACAAAGCGGCGACGTCCACATCGCGTATGCGACCCTCGGTGACGGGGACATCGACATCGTCGTCGTGCACGGATGGATCATGCCGATGCGCGCGATGTTCCAGCACACGAAGACGCGCGCCGCCATGGCAGCACTGGCGGCTATCGGCAGGGTCATCATGTTCGACAAGCGAGGCACCGGCCTCTCCGACCGCGTGAAGGAGCTGCCGAGCCACGAGCAGCGCATGGACGACCTGCGTGTGGTGCTCGACGCGTGCGGCTCGAGGCAAGCGATCGTAGTCGGTTCCTCCGAAGGCGGCGCACTCGCCATGTTACATGCAGCCACCTACCCGGAGCGCGTGCGAGGCTTGGTGCTGTGCGGCGCCTTCGCGCGCATGACGCGAACGCCCGACTACCCATATGGCTACGCAGCCGAGGACATGGAGAAGCTCAAAGGTTACATCCGCGGTGGCTGGGGCAAAGGCGCATCCTTGCAGGCGATTACGCCCACCGAGCTGAGCGACCCCGAGTTCGTGGATTGGGTCGCATTTGCCGAACAGGAGGGTGCGAGCCCCGGCAGCGCGCTCGATCTCCTCGACATGAACATCCAGATCGACCTCCGTGAACTGCTGCCGGCGATCCGGGTGCCCACGGTGGTGCTGCAAGCTGCCGACGACAAGATGATTCACCCGGACAATGGTCCGTACCTCGCAGAGCACATCCCCAATGCGCGGTACGTCGAGACGCCCGGGGACGACCATGTCTTCTTCTTTCGTAGGCAACGTGAGCTCGTCGACGCCGTAGGTTGGGTTGTCTCGCAGGACCCGCCGGAGCTCGAAGCCGATCGGTTCCTGAGTACCGTCCTCGTCGCCCACCCGCACGGGGAGGTGGACGAAGATGCGTGGCTTGCGAAAGTCCAGCGCCTCCGAGGGCACGTGGTTCCCGGGAAGCTGCAGGCCTATTTCGACGGACCGATTCGCGCGATGCGATGCGGGGTTGCCCTCGCTGAAGGAACCTCCCTTTCGTTCGGCGTGCACACCGGCGAAGTCGTTCGACGCGGCACTGCCGTCGCCGGCACGGCGTTCGATGTAGCGGAGGCGATGGCCGCGAAGGCGCCGGCAGGTGAAGTGTGGGCCTCTGGCGTAGTGGTCGGTCTGGTGCCCGGGAGCGACCTTCAATTCCAGGAAACCAAAGAAAAACTGCCGGCGCAAAATCGCGAAATCACTGCGTTTTCCGTAACTCTCCAGAGCTAAGGATTCGGTAAGCTCGGCACAAGGACCTTCGCACGCCTCCTCCGTACCTTGGGCACAAAGGAGGCAATCATGCCGTATTCAACCGCCGCTCACGTCCTCGCGAACGAAACCAGCACCCACGCAGCCCGCGTCGCAAGCCGCTTCTGCGGTCCCCCTGGATCCGGGAACGGCGGATACACGGTCGGCATGATCGGTAAGCGCCTCGGCCCGGAGGTCGAAGTGACCCTGAAGCGTCCCATCCCGGTCGATGAGACCATGCAAGTGGTGGCCGACCCGGCGGGCGTCGCTGCGCTGCTTCACGCGGACACCGAAATCGCCAGCGCGCGCGTCGTGGAGCTCGACCTCGACGTCCCTGAGGGGATCACCTTTTCACAGGCGGCCGCGGCTCGAGCGAGCTTCCCAGGGTATGAGGCTCACCCCTTCCCCAACTGCTACGTTTGCGGAACCAACCGCTGCTGTGGAGACGGAATGTGTCTGTTCACCGGCACCGTCGACGAGGGCGTCGTCGCCAGCTCCTGGGTTCCCACGGCGGAGTTCGTCACCGAAGAAGGCATCGTCGCACCGGAGTTCATCTGCGCCGCACTCGATTGCCCCGGTGCGTGGGGCTTGATCGCGCGATACGGCATCGAGGGCCCGTTCGTCCTCGGTCGAATGACCTATCGGTTGGAAAAACCGATGTACGCCGGCGAGCGCTATGTGGTGATGGGCTGGGCATTAGGCCGAGAGGGTCGCAAGTTGTTCTGCGGAACGGCAGTCTACGACGCCGACGGTGAAGTTTGCGCGGCGGCCGGCGCTACTTGGTTTCAGATCGGGTGAAACCGCGCCCCTCTGTAAACGAGCCGTACCCAGTACAACAGCCAGCAGGCGGCAGCGCGAGCCGGAACGGCGAAGCCCGGCGCGAAAGCGCCGCCAAGCACGAGCACAGCGAAGCGCGCGGCAGGGAGGACTACGGGTGGGGGTGGGCGGGTGGTGTAACTAAACCAAACCAGCCAACCACCCCACCGACCACCCCCCAACCCACCCGCGGCGGCGGGCGGCGCAACAAAAAAGCGACTATGACCCCCCCATGAAGATCGGAATTGTTTCAATCAATGTGGGTGGCCCTTCAACTGCTGAGAAGATGGTCGAGGTGGCGCAGCATGCTGAGGCGGCGGGGATCGAATCGGTGTGGACCTTTGAGCATGTGGTCGTGCCGGCCGACTACGAGTCGAAGTATCCATATGACCGCTCCGGTAAGATGCCGGCTACGCCGGAGACTTGCTTTTTCGATCCGTTGATCTCGCTTTCGCACGTGGCAGCTGCCACGAAGACGATCCGGCTCGGGACCGGTGTCAACATCTTTCCGCAAACGAACCCGATGCTCTTCGCCAAGCAGACGGCGTCGCTCGATGCGCTTAGTGGAGGCCGATTGACCCTGGGCCTCGGCATCGGTTGGCTCGCTGAAGAGTACCAAGCGATGGGAACGCCGTTCGAACGACGCGGCGCGCGATTCGACGACTACCTCGAAGCCGTCAAGAAGGTGTGGAGCGGCGAGGTCGTCGAGCACGAAAGTGAATTCCTTTCGTGGCACGGCTTCAAGAGCTATCCGACCCCGGCACAGAAGCCGCACCCGCCGATCCTGATCGGGGGTACGACGACTAAGACTTTGCAACGCGTGGTGAATGCCGCGGACGGTTGGTACGCGCCGAGTGACTCACAGCAGGAGCTCACCGAAAAGATCGCTCAGCTCAAAGAAATGTCCGCCCAAGCGGGACGGCCATTCGAGTCGATCGACATCACGACGAACTGGCGGATCGGGGCGCGTCCGGATGCACTACCCGAACTCGAGGACCTCGGAATCAGGCGCGCGGTCGTGATGCTCGGCGCAACCGGCGAATCGGACCCCATGAAGGCGATTGTAGCGCCGCGGTCAGGGGAAGTTGATGCCGCTTAAACAGGTGCCCCAGGCGACCCCTTCGTTCTGACACGCGCTGGCCTCTGGATCGCAGTCGTTGGCCGCCATGCAGGCCAACCCGTGCCAGAGCCGCCCGTGCCAGAACCGCCCGTGCCAGAGCCGCCCGTGCCAGAGCCGCCGCTACCACCCTCATCGTCGCCACAACCAGTGATCGCCAGCATCGAGCCGAACACGATCGCCCACAAGATCTGTCGCTGCTTCATCGCCTCTCCTCCTCCACCATCGTGTGCGATGGCCTCCGTGAATGTGGGTACCAGAATACTGAGGGTTTGTTCAAGAACTTCGTCGCGTCGGCGAAGCGTTACAGATGCAGGCGGATCCACTGCATCAACTGCGGCAGATTCATTGCCCCGGGCTGCCTCGCTATTTCGCGCCCGCCCTTGAACACCACCGTGGTCGGGATAGAGCTGATTTGATACCTCTGACCGAGCCCGGGGTTCTCGTCAGTGTTGACCTTGGCCAACCTTACCTGTGGCTCGAGCTCTGCGGCGGCTCGTTCGAAGAACGGAGCCATCATCTTGCAGGGCCCGCACCACTCCGCCCAGAAGTCGACCACCAGCGGAAGGTCACTGCGGGTCAGGTGGCGGTCGAACGTCTGATCGGTCAGCACAATGGGACGGCCAGTGAAGAGGGGTTGCTTGCACTTCCCGCACCGCGGTCCGTCCCCGAGCCGGGCAGCAGGGATACGATTGGGGGATTGGCAGTTGGGGCAGACGACGATTTGAGAGGAAGTGGTCATTTCGGGAATGAAACTAAGTCCGCACCAGCCTCATGGCTAGGGTATCGCGAGCGATTCACTGACGCAGAAAACGGCTGCTTGACGCCCCCCGAGAGGCAGCCCATATTCCGGCCCCTTCAGGCAAAGAAATACCCATTTTTCAAGAGAATTAGCACGAGTAAGGCATGGCACTGAACGCCGATAGAAAGTCCGAGCTGATCGGTCAATTCCGCAACCACGACACGGACACGGGCTCGCCCGAAGTCCAGATCGCCATTTTGAGCGAGCGGATCACCTACCTGACCGACCACTTCAAAACGCATAAGAAGGACCACCACTCCCGCCGAGGCTTGCTGAAGATGGTCAGCCAGCGACGCCGGCTCCTCGACTACGTCCGGTCCCGGGACGTGGCGCGATATCGTAAGATCATTTCAGAGCTTGGCATTCGGAAGTAAGCTGGGCTGCGGGACGTTGTCCCTTTAGAACGTTGGTTCCTTTGGGTCGGGTCCGGAGTTCGCTCTTCGCTTCGATGATTTGAGTTGGAGCTCAAATCCTGGAATCGGGGACCGAGACCGCCCTCGACGTCAACGCGAACCGCATGCGCGGTTGTGCCGCGCGGAAGGCGAAGAGAGCGATGATAATTAGAGAATCCGTTAAGGTTGGTGACAAAGAGATCACCATCGAGACGGGCCGTATTGCCAAGCAGGCATCCGGCTCGGTACTGGTGAGCTGTGGCGAGACCATGGTTCTCGTCACGGTGTGCGGGAACAAAGAGGCGAGGCCGGGCGCGCCATTCTTCCCGCTGACCGTCGACTACGTCGAAAAGACGTACGCTGCCGGTAAGATTCCAGGGGGCTTCTTCAAGCGACCTCGCGACTGATCGACCGGCCCTGCCGCCCGCTCTTCCCCGACGGTTACATGTGCGAGACCCAGGTCATCGCGACCGTGATGAGCGCGGACGCGGCCAATCAGTCCGACGTCCTCGCGATGATCGGCGCATCGGCTGCGATTCACATCAGCCCCCTTCCCTGGGCGGGACCGATCGCCGGCGTGCGTGTCGCCAGCGTCGAGGGGAAACTGATCGCGAACCCGACCTATCAAGAGCAAGAGAACAGCGATTGTGAGCTCCTGATTTCCGCATCGAAGGACGCCATCGTCATGGTCGAAGGCGAAGCCAACGAAATGTCGGAGGACGACCTGATCGCCGCCATCCAGTTCGGTCATGAGTCCGTGCAGGGGGTCCTCGAGTTGATCGAGAAGATTCGCGAGGCGGTCGGCAAGGAGAAGTGGCCCTTCCAAGCTCACAAGCGCGACGAGAAGATCGACACGCGCGTCAAAGAGGTCGGCCTTCAGAAGGTCATCGAGGCCTGCAACATTGCGGAGAAGCACCCGCGATACGG
>JAFDAJ010000418.1 GCA_019313915.1 Deltaproteobacteria bacterium | reverse complement strand
ACGAGGCGTAGTCTTCCATCTCCGCGTACCGGATCACCGGTCCGATCGCGAAGACGCGCACCGTCTCGCCATCGTCTGCGATGTCGATGCCGCAGGTTTCGGGCACGGCCACGGGTGCATCGACTCCGAACCGCTCACAGGCGCCGGAAGAAAAAGAGCGCTGGGTGCTGCTCTCGCATGCGCAGACCAGCAGAAGCAAGGAAAAGACGGAGGATGTCGAGCGGATTTCGGTTGGCAGCGCGTCTAGGATCGACCCAGACTCTGTCCGTGGCTGGAGACGAAACTCGCATCCTTCTTCTCGAGGGCATTCACGAGACCGCGGTCGAGAGCCTTGCTGCAGCGGGCTACCACAACGTCGAGCGCCTCACACACTCGCTTACCGGATCCGATCTGCTGGGCGCGATCGCTGACGTCGACCTCATCGGCATCCGGTCTCGCACCCACATCGATGACGCAGTCCTCGCGGCAGCCAACAAGCTCAAAGCGATCGGGTGCTTCTGCATCGGCACCAACCAGGTCGATCTGGATTCGGCGCGCCGCCTGGGCATCCCCGTGTTCAATGCTCCATTCTCCAACACCCGCAGCGTCGCCGAGCTTGCGATCGCCGACATCATTCTGCTGATGCGGGGGATTCCGGAAAAGTCCGCTCGGGCGCATCGGGGCGAGTGGGCGAAGACGGCTCGCAACGCGTACGAAGTCCGCGGCAAATGCCTGGGCATCGTGGGCTACGGTCGGATCGGAAGCCAGCTCGGGATCCTCGCCGAGGGCCTCGGGATGCGCGTCCTCTACTACGACATCGAACACAAACTCCCGCTCGGCAACGCCGCGCCAGTGAATCGCCTCGATGAGCTGTTTGCCGAGGCCGACGTTGTCAGCCTACACGTTCCCGAGACGCCCGTGACTCGCAACATCATCGACGCCGACGCGATGAAGGCGATGCGCCCAGGCGCGTTGTTGATCAACGCGGCGCAATCGACGTCTTCCCGGTCGAACCCAAGTCCAACCAAGAAACGTTCGAGTCGCCCCTTCGCCAGTTCGACAACGTAATTCTCACACCCCACATCGGTGGTGCCACCGAGGAAGCGCAGTTCAACATCGCGCGTGAGGTGGTCGCAAAGTTGGTCAGGTACAACGACAACGGCTCGACCGTCTCGGCGGTGAACTTCCCGCAGGTCACCATTCCCGACCACGAAGATCGCCGTCGCATTCTGCACATCCACAAGAACGAGCCCGGCGTCATGGAGCAGATCAACCGCGTCTTTTCGAAGCACGGGGTCAACGTGGCCGCCCAATACCTGGAGACCAAGGCGGATGTCGGCTACGTCGTCATGGACATCGAGCTGGACGACGCGGGCCCGCTGCTAGACGAGCTTCGCGCCATTGCCGCGACGATTCGCGTTCGCCTCTTGCACTGACGTTGCCTCGACTACTGGATCTCCGTTGCCGCCGTCGCGGCCTCTTCGTCCTCGGCGTCGGCGTCTTCGATCCAGGCCATGAATACCGTGTACCCGAGCGATAGAATCACGGCGCCGACGAACAATCCCAGGATGCCTCCGGCGATGAAACCGCCCAATGAGCCCATGAAGAGCACCAGCATGGGCACATCGGAGCCATGACCCATCAGCAGCGGCTTGAGCACGTTGTCACTCAGGCCGATCAGCGTGGCCCAAATCGTGAACAGAACCGCGACCATGGTCGAGCTCGTCGAGAATACGTAGAAGATGACCGGAATGAGCACCAGCATGGCGGGGAGTTGCATGACGGCCAGGATCAAGATCAGCAGCGTCCATAGGCCGGCGGCCGGCACGCCAACTACCAGCATCCCGAGGCCGGCGAGGAGCGACTGGATCAGCGCCACCCCGAGAACGCCGCGTGTGACGCTTTGCACGCTCGACGCGGCGAGCTCCGCTAGCTCAGGCCCTCGCTGTCCCGCGACGACAGACGCGACTTTGCGCGCCATCTTCGCGGCACGCTCTCCGTTTGGCAGTAGAGCGCCCGCGATCAAGATCCCTACGACGAACATCGCGAGGCCCATGCCCAGATTGCCCATCGACGACACGATCCAAAGGCCGACGTCTTTGAAGTATGGGGCGAGCTTGACCAACGCCGACTCCAAGTTTTGTGAGGCTCCCAGCCACAGCGCGGACAGACGCTCGCCGACGAGCGGCCAATCGGCCACGGCTTCCGGCGGCGGTGGGATCTTGAACTCATCTTGGATGAAGTCGCCCGACAGCTCCGCGGTCGTCTCGACCAGGCTTGCGCCGAGGGCAATGGTCGGCAGGATGAGGACGAGCAGGGCCACCCCCACGAGCAGTACTGCCGCGAGCTTCGGTCGCCCGCCCAGCACTTGCGCGAGCTTCGCGTAGGGCGTCTGCACCGCGATCGCAATCACCACACCCGCGACGATCGGATTGATAAACGGCCCCAGAATCCTCAGGCACCAGAACACCAGCAGCGCGAGAAGGCTCAACCGAACCGCCGCCTGCATCACGCGCCTATCGAAACTAACGTCGTCTTTGGTGTCTTCGTTAGACGTCATGGGCACTTTCTCCGATGGCGCGCGCCGGTAGCGCCCGGCGCGAAGTATGGCATGGTCGCGCCCGCATCATGACCGACAAGATTACAGCAAACAAAGTGGTTTCTCTGGCTTACACCCTCCGCGGCGATGATGGTGAAGTCATCGATCAGTCCCAGGATGGAAGTCCCCTCCTCTATCTTCACGGCGCCCAGAACATCGTTCACGGCGCCCAGAACATCGTTCCCGGTCTCGAGGAGCAACTCGAAGGCGTGGGCGAAGGGGAGAGGGTCAAAGCCACGGTGTCCCCCGAGAAGGGGTACGGCCCGCGGATCGGAGAGGCCCAGGAAGTGCCGCGCAACTTGTTTCCTGCCGACGCAGAGCTAGCGGCCGGCATGCAGGTCATCGCTCACGATGACTCGGGCAGGCAGATCCCGTTCTTCGTCACAGGCATCACCGAAGAGACGATCACGGTCGATCCAAATCACCCGCTCGCCGGCGAGACCCTGCACTTCGAGGTCACGGTCGAGTC
>JAFDAJ010000035.1 GCA_019313915.1 Deltaproteobacteria bacterium | reverse complement strand
CTGCGATGGACGAGCTGCTGGCGACGCAGCAGAAGATACTCACGGCGTTTCGCGAATCGGCGACGGACGGCGACTCGGCGGGCGTACCATTCGCTCTTCAAGAGCAGGAGGCTCGGCTCGTCGGGCAGGTCGGTTCGCTCATCGACGTCGTCTCAGCCGAAACCTACGAAGTCCGGGGGGTCCGTGGCGCCTGGCACTGTTTACATGCCGCATCTCAGTCGTTTCTGCATGTGTCGAGCCGCATCCAGCTGGGCATATCCGATTTCGAACGGATTCCTCTGAGCTCCGTGCTGCCTGATGTCCCCGAGTTCCTGGCACATTTGGAGGCGCGCTTGACGGAGGCGCGGAGCCTTCTTGGCGGAGCACCGGCTCGACCTTGTCGGGACGTAGCACTCGAGGTCGACGCTGACGCGTTTGGCGCCCTCGGGCATTTCGCGAGGGCGGGAGCCGTGGCGGGTAGAACGGAGCTGCTGGCCCTCGATGCGCACACGCGAACGATCGTCGAATGCGCGTTGGAAATCAGAGAAGACAAGCGCGCGGCGTCGACTCCTTCTGCGGACACGACCAAAGTGCGAGGGCCGCTGGCTCTCCTTCATGTGGGGCGGAACGCTGATTTGGATCTACGTCAACCCGCCCGGGCATGTGTCCTGGTTCCAGTTTCCAACCAATCTCGTGCTCGTCGCTCTACTGAACCCGCAGATGCGATTCTTTCCTCTGCGCGTGCTCGGGTACGCGTATTTCGCCGCCATGTTGGTGTACGTCTTCATCATGCCGCACCTGACCGGGTTCGTGCAGCTTGGAGGCTTGCTCTTCGCGTTCACCTTCATCACCGCGTACTTCTTCCCGAAGGCAGCTACCTTCTTGTTGTTGGCGATGTTCACCATGTTCGGGATCGCGAACGAGCAAACCTATGACTTCGCGAGCATGATGAACACTTATGTGTTCACGATGTCCGTCATCTTGATGGTCTACGGGGTGACTTACCTGATCGGTTCGCCTCGGCCGGAGAAGACCATGTTGCGCCAGGTGCGGCGGTTCTTCAGGAGTTGTGAGTTTCTCGTATCGCGCCCGGCGAAGCCGGACTCATGGGTCGATCGAGTCAAGCAAGCCTATCACCGACGAGAGCTGCAGACGCTTCCCGCCAAGATGGCGACTTGGGGGGCTCAAATCGATCAAAAGCGATTTCCACAGAACTCTGCTGAGCAGGTGAAGGCTCTTGCAGTCCGGCTCGGGCTTCTCGCATTTCGGATCGATGACCTGCTGAACCTTCGAAGTAGTCCCCAAGCCGACCGCGCGGTGCGCGAGTTGGGTGACGAGATTGGCAGTTGGCGGGAGCTCCTCGAGCACGCGTTCCACGCATGGTCCGGCGCCGAAGAGGCGGATCGCAGGCAGGACCTGGACGAGCGCCTTTCGGGAGAGCTCACTCGGCTAAATGCTCGCGTCGAGGAGGAGGTGAGCCGCATTCAGACGGGCGAGACCGGTGACGCGGCCGGCGAGGGCTTCTACCGGGTTCTCGGGGCTTTCCGGGGCGTCACGCGTGCCGGGCTCGCATATGACGAGCGGTCACGCGAGATCGACTGGGATGCTTGGCGAGAGGAGCAATTCGCATGAGCTGTGGCCCAGAGCAATGGCGCGAAATGGCTAGACGCGGTCGATCGCGCGGTGATACCAACCACGAGCGGACAATCGGTGACAGCGAAGAAGAATATGGGCTAATGCACGAATGTTCGACCTGATTCCCAACGAGTTCGCCATCGGCGGGGTCTATTTGCCGCCGCTCCTGATCTGCGGAGTGCTCGGCTTGCTTCTCGCCACCTGGACCGCTCGAATGCTCAACAAGTACCGGCTGTCCCGCTACTTCTTTTATCCGCCGCTTGTGTTTGTCTCCCTGGCGGTCATCTACACGGTCCTCATCGGGACCTTCATCATCCGGGCATAGGCATGGGCGACGACAAGAAGCGAAAGACGTATCTAGCGACCGGTGCGGTCGTGCTCATCGCGGTCGCGCTGGTGCTGCTCAAGTACTGGGACTACGTCGTCAACCCCTGGACCCGTGACGGGCAGGTCTGGGCCAACGTGATTCAAATTGCGCCGCGTGTGTCGGGTCCCATCGTGGAATTGCCCATCAAGGACAATCAATTCGTCAAGGCTGGCGATTTGCTGTTCCAGATCGATCCGCGCACGTACCAGGCCGCTCTCGAACAGGCCAAGGCGCAGCTCGATGAAACGAGCAATCAGTTTGCGTCGCTGAGCGAGCAGGTCGTTGCGGCCGCGGCGGCGGTGGAGGCGGCCCGTCACGCTGTCACGCAAGCCGGCAGTGGCATCAGGGAAACCGAGTCGGACCTCGCAAGAGACCGAGCGGAGTACAAACGTCAGGAGGAAATGCTTCCCCGCAAGGCCACTTCGGTGAAGGCCTATCAGCAAGCCAAGGCGGCTTATCAGGTTACCGTGCAGCAACGCAGAACAGCCCAGGCCGGTTTGGGGCAATCAAAAGCCAATCTGGCCCAAGCCCAGGCGAATCTCGCCGAAGCCAAGGCGAATCTCGGAGCCGTGGACAACGAGAACCCGCAGATTCGTGCAGCGAAAGCCGCATTCCAGCAGGCCGAGCTCAACCTCGAGTTCACCACGGTGCTGGCACCGGTCGACGGCTACGTCACCAATCTCCTGCTCCGCCTCGGGAGCCAGATGGTGGCCAATCAGCCGCAGGTCGCCTTGGTCGATGTCAATAGCTATTGGATCGACGGATACTTCAGAGAGAACTACATCGATCGAGTGAAGCCTGGCGATCGGGTTGTTGCCACCCTGATGTCCTATCCGGACAAGCCTGTGATCGGTCAGGTCGAAAGCATCGCCTGGGGCATTGCGCAGGAGGATGGCAGTACGGGTTTCCAGCTCCTGCCCAGCATCTCGCCCACGTTCGAATGGATTCGCCTGGCACAACGCCTGCCCGTGCGGGTGCGCATCACCGAGGTGCCCGAAGGCGTTGTGCTGCGTGTGGGGACGACATGCTCGGTGCTCGTCGAGACCGGGACGGCGGGTGATGACGGCGATGACAGCGACGCGTCTGCTACGCCCGTCCCCCGAGCGCTTCAGTAGACGATGCGAACTGGAGGAAGGAGATGACAAACATTCAACGAACCACGGCAGCGGGCCTTCTCCTCTTGGCGCTGGGCGTTTCATCGGCGGCACCGGCGCATGCGCAATGTGGCGAGCTCAGCTGGCTCGAGGCGATCAACCAGGCGCTCGACGCGAACCAAGCACTCGTCGCGGAGCGGCAAACACTCGACGCGCAGCAAAAGGACATCGCGATTGCCAGGTCGAGCATGTTGCCCGATCTCGTTTTCGGCGGCCTGGCCCAGGTCAGCAGTGACACCACGTTCAGCTCCAGTGCGGGCGTCGTTCCGGAGCGAACCCTCCAGGTGGCCGGTGAAATCAAAGAGACCGTCTACAATCAAAGCTATATCGATACGCTCGGGTCTCAGAAACACCTCTTCCGGAGCCAGCAGTACACGTACGAGAACACCCGAAACCAGACCATCGCAGAAGTCGGTCAGGACTACGTGGGGGTGCTTCTGGCAGAAGCACTGATGGCTCTTCAAGACGAGAACGTCGCGCTCAGTGAAGGGTCGCTCGAGCTGACGGAAGCCCAGGAGAGCTCGGGCGAGGTTCCCTATAGCAACGTTCTACGTATGCGGAGCCAGCTGTTTGGCGCTCAACAGCAGCGGGTCGCTCAGAAGGGTAGCGTTCTGCAGAGTCGCTTTCGCTTCAACCAGGTTCGCAACCGACCGGCCGAGGAGATTTGCAGTCTGGAGCGGCTCACCGTCGAGAAGGATGGGTTCATCTTCTCGAGCAATGTCGTCGTCGAGGCGATCTCGGAGGATCGAAGCGCGGCGCTCGCGCGAGACTATCTGGTCGACCTCGGCCTCGAGCGCTCTCCGGCGCTTCACAGCTTAGACGCTGAGATCAAAGCGGAGCAGCGGAGGATGAAATCAGGGCGACGTTGGTTGATTCCGAGCCTCGATGCAGCTGCTGCCGCGGCCTCCTTCGTGAAGACCGGCGGAGAAGGGTCGGGTGACACTTCATCCGGTGTTCAAGACGGTGATCTCTTTTGGCAGGTCGGCCTGACGCTCGGTTGGAATGTGCTCGATGGAGGAGCGTTCATCGCCACGATGAATCAGAGCAAGGCGGAGTTCTGGAGCCTCCGGTCGCAAAGGAGCAACACCGCGATCAGCCTCGAAGAGAACATTCGCGGCACAGCGGCGGCAGCCATGGCGTCATTTGAACGCATCGGGCTCGCACTGTTGCAGGCGCAGGCCGCCGAGGAGAACTTCGCGCTGGTAAACGAAGCGTACCTCGATGGCGCGTCGACGCTGCTCGATCTGATCGACGCGCAGAATCAGTTGATCAGCGCCAATACCTCCGCGCGCCAGGCGCTCTACCAGTTCCTCTCCGACCTGCTCACGCTCGAGCAGTCGATTGCGTATTACCCGTTCCTCGAGGGAGACGCCGGTTCGCGTGTTCACGAGTTAGAGGCGAAGCTTCAAGGTGCCCGCTTAGAGTAACAAGTCCCCGTAGCCCCAAATCGCCGTGCCGAAGATCCCGGTGAGGTAGCTGAGGCGCGAAAGACGAGCGAACGTTTTCGGCGGCCGCAAGATGGCCTGTGCTTTCTCACGTGGCGAGTGTTCTTGATCTCGAAAAATTCTTGCGAGGTCACGCTGGTGTAGCTTGACCAACGCGAAATTTGCTCCCGCCGCCAACAAACACATCACCGCGCCCGATCTCGAAAACCAGTCTGTCGCGCCCAGCTGCGACACGTAATAGGAGAACGCCACGAAGAGCCACGCAATCGTCAACTCCAGGCCCACTCGAAAGTACGCGTTCTTGAGTGACACTTTCATCCAATCCTCCAGTCTCGAGTTGCTACTGGTGCTACCGTACCCCGAAGACGAGCGCGCGGCTGCGTTGCCCCGACGGGAAACGCCTGATCAAGGCAGCAGAAACGCCCGCATGTCCTTCACCAGCTGCTCGGGGACCTCGAGCTGGGGCATGTGTCCGATGCCCGCGTAGATCTCGAGCTCGCTGTTGGGAAGCGCTGCGTGAAATAGGTGTGCCGCCGAAACTGGCAGCAGGGCGTCGGCGTTGCCCCAGACGACCAGCGTAGGCACGCGAATCTCCGCGATACGATCGATGGGTTGCTGTTCGATGTTGCGGAGCCGGTTGCGTTTGGTCTGTGCATCCCGTGAGCCGGCACGGCGAAGGAAGTCGACCGAGCGTGCCACGTAGGCATCGGTTACCGCCGCAGGGTCGGCGACGGCCCGATCAAAGCCGCGGCGCACCAAAATCGTAGGATTGCCGTGGCGGTGCAGCCAGCGCATGACCGGTCCCGGTTCGTGATCGACGAGTGCGGCGTTGTCATTGGGGTAGCCGGCGGAGTCGACGAGTACGAGGCGCTCCACGTGTTCCGGATGCGCGAGGGTGTAGAGCCAGGCGGTCAAGCCGCCCATGGAACTTCCCGCCAGGTGAAACCGAGACAGGCCTAGGGCGCCGACGAGGCCATCAAGGGCATTCACCATGTCCGACATGGCGTAGGCATCGACCGGCGTCGTGCCGGTGAGTCCGTGGGCTGGCAAGTCGGGCGCAATGATGTGAAAGTCGGTAGCGAGGGCGGGCATGACCTGCTCCCACGTGAATACCGAATCGAAGGAGCCATGCACCAAGAGGAGCGTCGGAGCATTGGGCGAGCCTGCTTCGAGGTAATGCATCCGGGTGCCATCGGGGAGCTCCAGAAAGTGGGATTGGTCCGTCCGGTAGCGAGCATCAACGTCGGCGGTGCTCAGATCCGGCCGGATGACCACGAACCCGGCGACGACCAGCAAGAGCAGCAGGGCGAGGGCGATCTTTTTCCAGGTGCGCACCGCCTCTGTGTAGCGCCTTTGGCGGCAGCACTCAATGGCAGTGCAGCGAACACTATGGCTTCACGATGGTCAGGAGCTGCTCGGCGCTCGGACGCGTCTTGTAGTCTCGGGCCACGTGAGCCCAGGCGACCTTACCGTCTCGAACGAGGAAGACTGCCGGCACCGCCATCTTGTGGTGGTCCTTGCCTGACCATTTTTCGATGTCGTGTCCGTATATCGCCAGGCCTGCCACGCCCGCAACGCCGACCTGAAGCACGACGTTGAACGCTTCATGGGCTTTCAAGTCCGGATCGGAGAGTACGGAGAACGGCACCTCGTACGCATTTCGCGTGACCGCAGCAGCGTCCGGCTGGTCGACGCTGATCGCCACCAGCGACACCCCCAGCGCCTTGAATTTGTCGTGCGACTGGCTGAGCTCGCGGATCTGGAAGTTGCAGAAGGGGCACCAGCCCCCCCGGTAGAACACGACCAACGTGTCGGCATCGTTGATCGCCGTCGAAGAGAACGATTCACCCCGGAAGTCTTGGATTTCAAACGATGGAATCGACGCACCGACGGGCAGGCCGAGGCCATCTTCCCGCGTTCCCAGCGCGTCGGCAGCAGGCGCTGTGAGTGGCTTCGGACTCGACGCCTCGAACGTCGGGGCCGAGGGCGGGGTGGGCGGATCGCAAGCCGACATGAGCGGAACGAAGAGAAGCAAACGGATGAGCAGACGCATGACAAACTCCTGACGACACGCGCATCATAGTTCAAGCAAACCGGCGAAGCCTATACTAACCCGGAGCCGGCCGACATCGTCCGCTACGGCCCCTATGTGCCGCCGTCAGTGTCGGCGTCAGTGAGTGCGAACCCCTTCGGCACCCCCCGCAAGTGAAGATCCCTCTGCGGGAACGGGATCTCGATCTCCGCCTCCTTCAACGCCTCGCTGATCGCGATGGTCACGTCGCTGGGTACGTCTAGGACGTCCGCGGGATCCATGAATATTCGTAGCTCGAAGTCGAGCGAGCTTTCGCCAAAACCGCGAAACAGCGCAAGCGGCGCCGGGGTCTTCAAGACCTTTTCATTGTCTGCCGCCAGCTTTCTCAAGATTGCGAGGACCTGGTTTGGATCGGTCCCGTAGGCCACGCCCACGGGGATCGTCACTCGTTGTTGTCGTGCAGACAGGGTCCAATTGACGACACGTGCCCGAATGCCGATGTCGCTCACGTGGCCGAGGACACCTTCGATTTCAATCTTGTCTCGCAGGCGAATCGGCCTTTCCGTCAAGAGAACGAAGCCCGATACGACATTGTTGACGAGACCCTGAAGACCGAAGCCAATGCCCACCCCGAGCGCGCTCAGAACGATGGTGAGCCTATCGAGTGGAATCCCAAGGACCGAAACGGCAGCGATGAAGCCGAACGCGATGATCGCGTAGCGGGTGAACGTCGTCAGAGCGAACGGCACTCCTTGCTTCACATGAAGACGGGGAAGGAGTTCCTCCCGGAGAACAAAGCTCACGAAACGCGCGATTATCCAACTCAACCACAAGATGACGAAACGCGCGATTATCCAACTCAACCACAAGATGATGAAGAAAGCGCCCAAGTCGCCAAGGGTCACGCCCGTCGTGGCAAGACCGAAACCCAAGTCCGCGGAAAGCACGCGCCCGATCACCCGCGCAACGGGCCTCCAAGCAGACGTCATGTCCGCCAGAGACCACATGAAAAGGACGACGGCAGTCAGACGTGCCACGCGGCTCATCACCTTCGTGGTGACGTCTCGATTCGCGCGGATCATCCGGAACCCGTCCAGTCGGCCCTCGTGCACTGCAGTCGAGACGATTGCTTCGACGATACGCTCGAGCGCCATCCACACCGTCGCCCCGAGCGTACCGATGATGGTGATCATCGCAGCTTCCGCGGCGAGATACGCGTATCCGAACACCGTCGCCCCCACGCCCACTATCGAGATCAGCAGGGCGATCCTGGTCCATAGGCCCGCCAAGACGAACCACAGGCCCTGCCGCATGCGCTTCGGAACGTCGACGTTTCGCAAGAAGCGAATCAGCCAACCCGCGCCTGCAGATACCAGCACCAGCTCGAGGAGGAGCAACGCTCGCTCTATATCGGGGTGGCCGGAGACCATCGTGACCACGACATGGATTGTCCCGAGCAAGCCGAGCCCGACGAGCGCGTTCCGGAACGTTGCGGGCACCATTTCCTTGTAGACGACGAACCAGAGCGGGAGCGCTACGACCCAGGTGAGGACGATTATCTCTGCGACTCGGTCCGGATAGAAGAACCGGACCGAGGCGATGGCCAACAGCAGCGCCGCCGCCCAAGGGTGTCGGAGGGCTTCGAACGCCCGGTCCTCCCAGGGGATCCCTCCGTCTTGCTGGTGCTTTTCGATTCGGGCGGCCAACAAGGCTCGCGCTCGAACGAACGCCCATCCGAGGGCAAGGACGAGGAAGAGCCGTAGAAGCAACATGCCCCGCTCCGCGCGCAGGTAGCTCGTCACAGCCAGCCAGGAGAAGCCAATCTCATAACCATCGCGCTCCGTTTCCTCTGCTGGGCGGGGCCCTGTGGACCACAGCGGTGGATCCTGCCGCTCGAAAATGCTCTGTGCCTGCTGGCGCTGCGCAAGCATCACGCTCTGTTCGGCCAAGTGGACGCTATCGCGAACGTCCAGGGCCCGAGACTGGAGCGCGAGCACCTCGCTTAGCTTCTTGGCCAGCTCCTTCTGGCCCTCGCGGAGGCCATGCAGAATCGAGGCGGTGCGATCTCGGACGGGCTTCGGGATGGAAGGTTTCCTGATAGCTCGTACGGCCCTCGTCCAAACCTCGATGTCCTCCTCATTCTGGGTCTCCAGCTCTTCGAGGTCACCGGCATACTCACTGAGCTTGGCGATCTGCCTCTTGGTCCGCGCGTCCAAGAACTCGAGCTGAGTGTGCAAGGCGTTGAGCTCCGAGATCATCATTCGGCGAGATTCGAGCGCGTTGACTTGCTTCCGAAGCTCAGCGCCTTCGGCTTCGATCTCATCGAGCGCTGCGTTCACGTCTTCCGCGACATCGATGACCGACATCTCGTTTTGGATCTGGGAGAGTCGATCCTCGACGGCATTGGCTTGAATCGCGAAGTCCGCGCTCGTGATCTCCTTAGGCTCCTCGGGTGCCGGGACTTCGGGCTTGGGCTCGGCGTCCTGGGCACGCGCCGATGGTACGCTGATGAGGCCCAAGGCAAGTGCAAGTGCGGAGGCGGTTATCGAGAACCCGCCGGGATGTAAATTGCGCTGCATCTTCGTCCGAGCGGAGTACTCCAGTGCCAGTTCGCGTGCCAGCCAACCGCCCTAGACAGAACGAGGTCCAGCAGATAACAAGCTAGGCATCCGATGACTGCCGATGAGTCGACGAAACCGAAAAGGAGGAAGGGAAGAATGATTGCCGCGCTGGTAGTACTTTTTCACGTCATGGGCTTCACCTCGTCCATTCACGCGGTCATGAGCACCCGCACCTCGCAGGGCGCTATCGCTTGGGCGGTCTCGCTCAACACGTTCCCGTATTTGGCCGTGCCGGCGTACTGGGTGCTGGGGCGGAGCAAGTTTCAAGGCTACGTCGTCGCCCGACGCAACACGGACGGTCGCAACGATCGGATCGAGCGGCAGGCGATCGAGACCGTGGCTCCGTATCGCGTTCCGGAAGCAGACCGGGCGGAAGCCGCGCGCGCTGCGGAAGGCCTGGCTGGGATGCCCCTGCTCAGCGGGAACCGAGTGGACCTGCTGATCGATGGCGACGCAACGTTCAAGAGCATCCTGGATGGCATCGACCAGGCCAAGGAGTACGTGCTGGTCCAGTTCTACATCGTGCACGACGACGGTCTTGGGCGTGCCCTCAAGGACCATCTGCTGGCCAAAGCCAAGCAGGGCTTGCGCGTGTATTTCCTGTACGACGAGATTGGAAGCCACGACTTGCCGAGCAGCTACACGCAGGAGCTCCGAGATGCGGGCGTGGAAGTCTACGAGTTCAATACTCGCAAAGGCCATCGTAACCGCTTCCAACTCAACTTTCGGAATCACCGTAAGATCGTGGTCACCGACGGGCGCGTGGCTTGGATCGGTGGGCACAACGTGGGCGACGAGTACCTCGGCAAAGACCCGAAGTTTGGTCACTGGCGAGATACCCACGTTCGCATCGAGGGGCCTTCCGTCTTGAAGGCGCAAGTCTCGTTCATGGAAGATTGGTACTGGGCGACGGAAACGACGCCGAAGCTCAACTGGGCCGCTCAGCCCGCCTCCGACGGGAGCGACATGCGCGTGCTGATCATTCCCACCGGCCCGGCCGACGATCTCGAAACCGCCAATCTGATGTTCGTGCACGCGATCAATTCCGCGCAGGAGCGCATTTGGATCGCAAGCCCCTACTTCGTCCCCGAGCATTCCGTCATCGTTGCGCTGCAACTAGCCGGCCTTCGCGGCGTGGACGTACGCATTCTGATCCCCGACAACCCCGATCACATGATGGTGTACTTGGCGGCGTATTCGTACTTCGACGATGCCGGTCGAACGGGCGCGAAGTTCTACCGGTACCAGGATGGCTTTCTTCATGAAAAGGCGATGCTCATCGACCACCAGGTGGCGACGATCGGCACCGCCAACTTCGACAATCGCTCATTCCGCCTGAACTTCGAGATCACAGCCGCCATCTCGGACCCAACCTTCGTTACCAAGGTCGAGCAAATGTTCGAAGAAGACTTCAAACGCTCGCGGCTAATGGAGGAAGGCGAATACGACCGAAAGCCTTGGTACTTCCGCCTAGGCGTCCGCCTAGCTCGCCTAACCGCCCCCATCCAATAAAAGGGGACAGTCCACACAAACGAAGAGCCGACTCTTTCGAGCCGGCCCCCCAAATAGTCCTTACCGTCGTTGCCGTGGGATCTATGTTGAGTCGAACCCCTACAATTTACTAGTAGGTGGGAACCGGTGTCGCACGCTTTAGGCCCCCCGATGACGCTAGCCGGGTCCGCACACCACGTACGTTGAAAGCTCCCGAATCGACCTAGTCAGGGATTCTCTACTCCTTCCACACATGCAACAACAGAGGGACCACTCATCAAAGTAGAGCCGCGGTTCCCCGCGGTCAACTCACTGCTTGACGGGGCTGGCTTTGAGCGCTGCGCGGCCCTCTTTTACGTACACCGTGAAGCGTACGGAGGCGGCATCGTGACGTTTCATCACCTGCTCACGGGCGGCATGGAGTTTGCGTACGAACTTGTCGAAGGTGAGGCCGTTCACAGGCCCGCCACACTCTTTCTGCATCGCAACGAACTGCTCGAAGACTTCACGGAAGTGGGTCTCTTCGCCTTGTACTGCGGGGGCAGACGCCTCTAGCAGCTCCTGTGGCACGTGCTTGATCTGCGTATTCTCTTCGGGGTGATCAAACCCATCGTACTCGTCGAGAATGGCGTTGGGCCGTGTCGGTGGGTCGTCCGGTGCAGGCGTGAAATGCTCCTGGTTGTGCCGAACGGTTGCGGCCACCGGGTGACGAGATGAGGGTGCACGCGCTGGCCAGGATGACGGAGCGCGTTTCGGCCGCGATGAAGGCGAGCGCTGCGGACGAGCCGTTGCCTGGCCATTGGGTCGGGCCGTCGGCGTACCCTGCGGCGGTGCCGTCGGCACACCGTGTTCCGGCTGCGCCGCCGAACCATTGCTGCCGGGTGCTCCCTTGATCGGCATCATGTGCGGTGATGCGGTGACCGGCTCGTGCTCGTGCTCCGGCTCCGAATCGAGTGAGACCTGCTTTGCGGTTGGCGCTTCCTCCGCGAAAGCGAAGTAGCCCGAGTCCGCACTATCGCGCGTGGTGCTGAGAATGTGATCGAGGTCGACCGAGGCGCGTTCGGCTCGGTCTTCCTTGAATCCAACACCTGCACGAAGAGCCACGTTGAAGTTCTCCGCGACCTTGCGGTAGTGGCGTCGAAGGTCCCCTTCCGGGAGGCTGCTGAGCTCGTTCTTGGCGAGACTTTCGCTCGCCTTTCGAAGGATCCCAACCGCCTTGTCGTGCTCCAAGTAGAGCAGAAACAGGCCGAGCACTAGCAGAAGAAGCGGAAGTCCGATGATGGCCAGCCACGGTAACGACGCAACGTCTTCCTTAAAGGTGTTCGCAAAGAGCCCGCCAAGGCCCACGGTGCTTCCCTTGCGGCCGATGATGTAGCCGACCTGAGCGTGCGCCGCTTCGCCACGAATGGGCGACGCGATTGCGCGCGTTCGCTCCCCGATCTCGATCGATCCGCCCGCATCGTCCGTTCGCGTCAGCGCCTGCGAGAGGCTGCTCTTGAGCTCTGCGCTGCTTGGTGCGGCGGCTCCGCCGACATGGGCACCGATCAGACGATCGCGGAAGAAGAACACCACCGACGCGTTCGGTAGCTTGCTCCCAAGTCGCCTGGCAAGGTCGTCCCCGATCGACATTCCGTGAACGATGGCACCGACATAGCGGCCACCATCAAAGACGGGGCGGGCC
The DNA here is from genome assembly GCA_019313915.1 of Deltaproteobacteria bacterium. Classification (GTDB taxonomy): domain Bacteria; phylum Myxococcota_A; class Polyangia; order Polyangiales; family Houyiibacteriaceae; genus SG8-38. Next base: position 14,549 of record JAFDAJ010000035.1, on the reverse strand, counting down.
GCCATTCGGAAGACCTCCCCATTATAGACCCAGACGTCGTCCCGCATGAAGCCTCGAAGCGCGTCGCGCACCAGCGGCATCTTGTCGAGTCGTTCCGATCCCGTCCCGTTCTTATCGAGGGTGGCCACGACCTCGCCCTCCGCGTCGACCGCGAAGACCATGTCTCCCTTACCCTCTTCGAGCTTGACATTGAGCGCGTTGAGCTTTTGGCTCAGTCGCCTCCGCGTTGCCGCCGCCGGCGTTCCGAATCTACCGCTCGAGCTGCGCAGCGTCTGCCGGACCTCCGGCTCCACTGCAATGGAGGCGAGAGCATCCAACCGAAGGCGCGCGTCGAGCCGCATCCAGAGCTCCGCTTCGATTCGGTCGCGTCGGAGTTGCTCATCGAGCTGGAATTCGGCTTCCCGGCTGGCGGCCGATTTGTTCAAGAACGCGCCTGCAAGCGCGGCCCCGACGGCCAAAGCTAGAATCAAGTACCAAAGGCGAGACAACATGGGTTACTTCCTCCGACCCTTGCTCATGCTGAGCGGATCGACCCTTAGTGTTTTGCCCGCTGGTACGGTGACACGGCGTATGGCGACTTGCTTCGACCCGCGAAGAATCCTCAGTGAGTAGGGTCCGGGTGGAACGTTATCGAAGCGAAACTTGCCGCTTGGCGTGATGGTCGCGCATGCAACGAGCTCGCGCATCGAGTGGAGGTGACCGTCGACGTGTCCGTAGATGCGATCGCCGAGCTCCCATGGCCCACCGGCTGGAACGGGAATCGCGCGCACCTTGCCCGGACCGGACTCGAGCGGCGTGAACCCCGCTAGACCTTCGACCGACAGCTCGTGCGTGAACGCGTCCCGGTTTTGGATCCGAACGGTCGTTCCCGAGCGCGCCGCGATCGTCGATGGATCGAGCCCGCCTCCGCGGAAGCGAAACTTGCAACCGATCGGCGGTCCGGTGAACTTGCCAGTCAGCACCGCAAGTACGTCGCTGTGATCGTCCTTGTCGCGTTGCTCGGGAAGCGCGCCGTTCCAGACCTTCCAGTAGTAGTCGTGTTGACTGGAGTCAGAGGTGGCTTGCTTGCCCGTGCTGCCTTGGATCGATCCTTCGATCGACTCGGCTGACGCTCCCCCGAAGGCGACGAACAAAGCGGCGGCGCACCCGGCCCCCAGCATGATCCAATTCCTAAATCCCCGCATTGGTATTTCTGTATTATTACAGCCCCACTGAGAGAAAGGTAACAAAATTCCCGTTTTCTGCCGATAATCCAGGCAGCAGGGCATCGGAGTCCGCTTGGAGGACCTTCGGTCGCGGCCGGCTAAGAGGCCGAGTAGTCGATGAGCTTGACCGGATCCGGGTGTAGCCGGGCGCGCATGGAAGTTGTCATCCCCGCGGGATCACCACCGATTTCGATGGCGTTCGGCTGGTCGAACTCGAACTCGACGTCTTCGGCGTAGACGTCGATCAGGTTCTCGTTGCGATAGGTGCCCTTCCACACGCTGAGCATGTGTGCAGCTACGTGAAGCGGGCTCGTTGCGACGACGCGCAGACAGAAACGATCCGCAGGACGGTTCTCAGCGAACGGAAACACCCGCACGCCAAAGCCCCAGTATGGAATCGTCGAGACCAACGCGGCGATGCACGCGCCTTCGAAGATGACGTCTCCCTCTCTGAGCGGCGGCCCGCTCGGCTGACCGTTTTGGTCGAGCCGTTCCGCCGCGCCGCGGTTGACGATCCTCACTTGCGTCCGCGGGCGCAGGGCGAGCTCGGGGATCGTCAGCGTCGGGATCGAGATCGCATAGGAGATCGCGCCCGTCGCGCGCTTCCCAACCCATGGCAAGTGACGGACAGCGGCCCGGACCTCGTGGAAATGCTTGAGACCGAGTGCATCGAAGCCTGCGCCCGCAAACGGGGTGAGTAGATCCTGGACTTCAATCAGACGAAAATCCCGATGGGCGCTGTCGTGGCGTAGCCGAGCCAAGTCTGCGAACACGCCCTTGCGCGAAGTCCCCGCACCGAGCGCCCACGCGAGCGAGTTGCCGGTCCCAAGCTTCAGAAGGCCAAAGCATGGTGGCTCCTGGTTTCGGGCGCGCGCCGCTTTCGTGATGGCCGTGACCATTTGCACGAAGGTCCCGTCGCCGCCTCCGGTCAGCACCACCGGATACGCCGCCTCGACGATCTCCAGCGCAATACCCTGCGCCTCATCCAGGCTCTTGGACAAGAACAGGTCACCGCTTCCGACCAGTTGATCGAAGCTGTCGATGAGCTCATCCGTCACCTGCCGGGCGTTGCCGTTGAGTACGACGGCAACGCGGTCCTCCTTGGAAAACACGAGCTTAGAGCCGTACTAGCGCAGCGCCCCAGGTGAAACCGGAACCAAAGGCAGGCATGAGAATCAAATCGCCTTTCTTTGCGCGGCCTTCTTGCAGGGACTCGCTGAGCGCGAGCGGGATCGAAGCGGCGGTCGTGTTGCCGTACTTCTGGATGTTGTGGACGACCTTCTCGGGCGGTATCGCGAGCTTCTGCGAAACGAATTCGTTGATCCGCTTGTTGGCCTGATGCGGAATCACGAGGTCGAGATCCTCAATCGACACGTCGTTTCGCTCCAGCACGGACAGGCTCACTTCAGGCATCTTGGCCGTGGCCCAGCGGAACACGTGGCGGCCGTTCATCTGCGGGTAGATCGATTTGCTGTCGATCATCTCGTGCGTGATGCGAGGGCGGTAGGCGCTCGCCGGCCCTTCGAGCCAGAGCTCCTTTGCACCGCTGCCGTCGGCATGGACTTCGACATCGAGTATGCCCCTGTCGTCGTCGTCACTCGGCCCTAAGATCGCGCAGGCCGCACCGTCGCCGAAGAGAACGGTTACGTCGCGCCCTTCGTCACTGAAGTCGAGGGCGGTCGAGTGGACTTCGGCGCCGACCAACAGGACGCACTTGTACATGCCGCATCGAATCCATGCGTCGGCGATCTGCAAACCGTAGAGAAAGCCGCTGCATTGGTTGCGCACGTCGAGCGCTGGCACTCCGCCGAGGCCGAGCTTGTCGCCCAAGAAGCAGCCGCTGCCGGGGAAATTGAAGTCCGGAGAGAGGGTCGCAAAAATGATCGCGTCGATGTCCGAGACCTCAATCCCGGCGTTTTTACTAGCCATCTTGGCGGCCGGCACCGCGAGGTCACTCGCACCGATGCCGCTTTCCTCGATGTACCGGCGCTCTTTGATGCCGGTTCGCTGCTGGATCCACTCGTCGCTCGTATCGAACATTTTCGCGAGGTCGTCGTTGGTGACGACCTTCGACGGCACGTAATGCCCCATCCCCAGAATCGCGGTCCTTGCCATGAATCGAGCCCCTTCCAGTTGGGGCGAGCCTAGCGAACCCCTCCCGCAAAGTCGATGAGATGCGTCGACGACACGCCTACGTCCCCGCTCTCAGGGAATGCGTGTCTGCGCGAGGCTGCTATAAGACCGGCCCCCTCGGCCGAGTGGCGGAATTGGCAGACGCGCCGGATTCAAAATCCGGTATTCGCAAGAATGTGTCGGTTCGAGTCCGACCTCGGCTACTACGCCCGCGTCGCGTTCCGCCGTGCCCCGGTTGCTCCCGATGCTATTGCGCTGCGACGTGTTTTTCCATCAGTTCTTGGAGCTCTGATGGTTTTTCGTCGGGGTGTCTGCCGTTGCGGCGTTTGTCGATGTCTTCGAGGAGCTCTCGGCACTCCGTCTTGTCGCAGAGATGGTCGAGGAGGAGGTTCGAGGCTTCGCTGAAGGCCTTCTCGTAGGCGAGGGCCTCTCCCACGCGGCTGGCGATTCGCTCGCGGCCGCTCTGCAGGTCGTTCTCGAGGGCCTCGCTGTATCGTTTCAGCTGGGCGCGGAGCTCTTCGATCTGCTTGCGGCGTTCGGCGGCGACCTCTTCCTTCGAGCGTGCCCGGCGTTCGTAGTCGCGCGACACGCTTTCGAGGACTTCGACCTGGGCACGAGTCGCGCCAAGCGATTCGTATGCGCGGCGAATGCGCTCGACGTGGTCACCCGCTGCCTTTACCTCGGCTTGTGCGGTGTGGTGCTCGCGCTGGGCTCGCTTCCGTTTCAGGATGAGCTCGCTGAGCACGTCGCGTTCCGACGAAGCATCGCGCAGCGCACGCGACTCTTCGCCGGCGAGTTCTTCGACCTTACGACCGATTTCAGCGCGAAGCCCTCTGCCACGCTTCTCGATCGCCTCGAGTTTCTTCGAGTGGCTTTCGAGCTCTCCTTCGAGCCTCGAGGCGCGCGATGCGAGCTCCCAAATCTTGTCCGATGCGCCTTGCACCTCGACCGGTGCGTCCCCGTCCGGGTAGGCTCGCGCGACAGCCCGAAGGAAGTTGGCGGCGGTTCCACTCCATTGGACCACGCCCGGCGTATGTGCCGGTGGTGGTGGCGGTGGCACCGCCGGCGCAGCATCAGTTGGCGCATCCCATTCCCGTGAGGGCAGGGCGCGCTGCAGCTCTTTGAGCTCCTCTTTGAGGTGATGCCCATCGCGGAATCGGTCTTCCGCTTTCTTCTCGAGGAGCTTGAGAATGATGTGCTCCGCCTGCTCCGGAATCTCCGGACGGTACTTGCGCGGGCTCGGCGCCTTCGCCTTTTGCTGCATCTCTAGCAGCTCGTCGCGATCGCCCGAACGGAACGGAAGCCGTCCGGTGAGCATCTCGAAGAACAATACGCCGAGTGCGTACAGATCACTCGACGAGATCGCATCTTCGCCGCGTGCCTGCTCCGGCGACATGTACTCGGGGGTCCCGAAGACGGCGCCCTTGGGCGCGAGCCGAGGGTCACGCGTCAACGCAGCAAGACCGAAGTCCAGGATCTTCACGAAGTCTTTTCGGCCGCCACGCGAGGTGATCATGATGTTGTCGCTCTTGAGGTCGCGGTGAACGACGCCGAGATCGTGCGCACGCGCAAGCGCTGCGGTCATTTGCTCGAGGATGTCGACCGCCCGCGCGACCGGCATCGGCCCTTTCGCGATCTGCGACGAAAGCGAATCACCGATGAGGTACTCCATCACCAGATAGAGCTCACCTTCTTCCGTCTCGCCGACATCATGAATGTCGACGATGTGTGCATGGTCGACGCGGTTTGCCGCGCGCGCCTCACGCACCATCCACGCGCGCAAGTGTGTTTCGCCTCGCAAGTCGGGCCGAATGAGCTTCAGCGCGACGACGCGGTCGATGAGCACGTGCCGTGCTCTATAAACGACGCCCATTCCACCTTCACCGAGCAGCGACTCCAGTCGATATCGACCGGCCACGACTTTCCCGAGAAGCGGATCTTTCGATTTTTGAGTGCGCGAAGTCTTACGAACAATCCCCATGGTTCCCCCGTACCCAGTGGATATTGGTATGATAAGCAGGAATGAAGCGGAGCCCCAAGTGTTCCGCTCTGGTTGAAACGGGGAGTAAGCTGACAGTCGGTGCCCGACGCGCTTATGATGGGTGCGCCGGTCACTAACGGAGGGATGTGTGAGCGAAGAACGGCCGCTACTCGGGCCGTACCACATCGAGCGTCGCTTGGCGGCGGGGGGAATGGCCGAGATTTTCGTTGCGCGTCGTGAAGGTCTTCACGGCTTCTCGAAGCGCGTCGCCTTGAAGCGAATTCTCCCGCAGTTTTCGAGTGATCCCGATTTTGTATGGATGTTCATCGACGAGGCGCGCCTCGCCGCACTGCTCGAACACCCCAACATTGTTCAGGTGTTCGATTTCGGCACGATGGGCGATGACCTCGTGCTGGTCATGGAGCTCGTCGACGGCTCCAACGTAAGCCGGGTGCTGCGCACGGCGTCCGAGGATTTGCCGATCCCGTGGGACGTGGCGCTGCATATCGCCTATCAAACCGCCCAGGCCCTAGACTACGCCCATCACGCGGTCGACGACAAGGGAGAGCCGCTCGAGTTCGTCCACCGCGACGTCAGTCCAGCCAACATCTTGCTGAGCCGCACCGGGCACGTGAAGCTGACCGACTTTGGCATCGCGACCGTTCGAAGCCGCGCCCCAACGACCGAAGATGGCCAGGTTCGTGGCAAGCTCGGGTACATGTCCCCTGAACAGGTGCTCGGGAAGGAGCTCAGCGGCAAGAGCGACGTGTTCACGCTTTCGACCGTCCTCGCCGAAATGCTGATCGGCGAGCCGCTGTTCCAAGGAGAGAGCGAGCTGAACGTCCTTCTGCAGATTCGGGATGCGGACCTTCGAGTGCTCGCGCGATGCGAGCGGCGTATCCCCCAGGACATTCGCACCCTCGTTCTTCGAGGCCTCCAGCGCGATCCAGCGGAGCGGCCAACCGCTGGCGCGTTTGCCGAAGCGTGCGCGGAAGTCATCCGGCGTCGAGGCATGGGGCACGGCCCCGATCGGGTAGCGCGCCTCCTGTCCCAGCTGAACCTAGTGGAAGGCGAGGGCCCGGACGTCCACCTTCCAGGCGCCAAAGTGCCCTCCTTGGTCGACAGCGATCTCATGCACCACGCCGGGCAGGAGTTGATCGGGCCGCAGGCCGTTACCTCGCCCACGATTTACCGCGTTCAGCTGACCGACGGCAGCGTGATGGGGCCGATGAGCTACCCCCGCTTGATTCAGTTGTTGACGACCGGCGTGATCGACAGCCGCAGCAGCAAGATCTCAAAGGCCGACGGTACGTACCTCGATCCGTCGCGCCTGCCCGAGCTCACGCGCTTCGTCACCTCGCCCGGGCTTCAATGGAAGCTCGAAGAGCTCGCGCAAGCCGAGAAACAAGGGCAGCTTCGCGCGGCGACATTGCTGCCCGTCTTCTATGACATCATCTCTAGGCAACAGACGGGCGTGTTGCACCTCTGGCAGCGAAACCGTCGCAAGAAGATCTACTTCGTCGATGGCAAGCCTGACTTTGTGGCGTCAACTGACAAGTCGGAGCTTCTTGGGGAGTACCTCGTGGCGACTGGCCAGTGCTTGCGCATGGAGATCGAAATGGCGCTGGCACTCTTGCCGAAATACGGGGGGCGTCTTGGTGACGCGCTCGTCGGGCTCGGGATCCTGCGCCCAGTCGAGCTGTTCAGGGCGATTAGCGATCAGGTCCGCGGACGCCTGATGGAGTCGTTCCGTTGGCGGCGCGGCGAGTGGGCGTTCGTGCGCGGCGCTCGCAGTCATGAAGAAACGTTCCCGACGGGGCAGGATCCGTACGAGCTCTTGCGGGACGCCGCGAGCGAAGCGCATCTCGAGGAGATCGAGTCGGTGCTCGAGCCGCTTGGTGAGCGCGTGGTCGAGCGCTGCGAAGATGGGCCTCCGCTGACGGTGTTCCGACTGCCGCCTACGTGGGTGGGCGTGCTCGACTCGGTTTCGGGGGATACGACACTCGGCGGGGTGTTGGCCCGAGAGAGCGCTTCGGGGGCGGATCTGGAGCCGGTCTACCGTGCGCTCTATCTAGGGCTTGCGTGTGGGCTGGTTCGGACCAAGGTGAGCCCTTCGCAGATGCCGTTCCGAGAATCGTATAGCGCTTGAGCCCCCCGTGTCTTTCGTCGAGTTAACCCACCCACGAACCGCTCCGAGCCCGGTGCTCGTCGAAGTCCCCCACTCGGGCTTGCAGGTTCCGCCCGAGGTAGAATCCGAGATCGACGCGACGCCATCGGCGATGTTGCGCGACTCCGACATCTACGTCGATCAACTCTACCAAAACGCTCCGCAGAACGGCGCGACCCTCTTGGTGTCGCGGGTGTCCCGGTACGTCGTCGATCTCAACCGTGGCCCGGACGACGTCGATTCCGCGGCTGTGCCGAGGCATCCAAAAGGGCGCCACATTCCGGCGCGTGGTGTCGTCTGGCGTGCCAGGACAGACGGGACGCCACTGTTGCGCGCGCCGCTGACCGTCCAACAGTTCACGCGAAGGCTCGAGCTTTTCTATGAGCCCTACCATCGGACGCTGCGCGAGGTCGCATCGCAGATACGGGAGCAGCACGGCCGGGTCGTCATTGTGGCCGCCCATTCGATGCCCTCTACAGGTCGTCGAATGCTGGGCGGGGGAGAGGTCCGGCGTGCCGACATCGTCCCGGGGACGCGTGGACGTTCCACGGCCGATGGTCGTATTATCGATCTAATCGATTCGCATTTTCGCGAGGCAGGCTTGAGCGTGAAGCATGATGATCCGTATCGCGGTGGGTGGACGACGTCGAGCTACGGCGCTCCCAAGCGGGGCCAGCATGCCGTTCAGATCGAGCTCAACCGCGCGCTCTACGTCGACGAGCATACGAGCGAGATCAAACCCAACGACTTTGCACAGCTACAAACCGTGCTCGACCAGCTAGTCGGCAAGCTTGGCGAACTGGTGACGGGCTCGGCTCAATTCGCGACAGGCTGATCGACCACGCCCGATTCGGTCGAACGAACTTCGAGGCGGTAGCGGCTGTTCGCGGTTTGTAGGTAATAGGTGTCCAACCCATCCTCCCCGCAAAGCTGAAGCACGCGCTTCACCGGAGTCGTGACGTATTCGTGCAGACCGTCGGCAAACTCGATGACGACGACGGAGCCCTTTCGCGGCGGTCGCAGGAGACGCCCGACGACAGCTCGACCGGACTTACGGCCTACTTTGCGAAGGACTACTTCCACGCCTCGAAGCTAGCATAATTGAGTGCAGCAGCAAAGCTGGCGCGGAAAAATCCAGCCTTTGTGCGTGTCCGCACGTCTTGCGCCGGTGATGCAACTTTTGCCGCTCCGCCGCGGCGAAGAGGCCGCCACGTGTGGCAAAACGCCGCGCCGAATGCGACATGCCTTGGGATTTCCCCCATATTTTCGATGCTTGGTTGCCCGGCATAGATAGTGCAACGGGCGGCAGCCATGGCAACCATTGTCAGTGCAACGGCTCTGGACCGATACCGCGCCTCACTGAAGCGGGTCGAGATCCTCGACGCCGAAACCGAGCGTGAGGTGGCGGCGCGATGGGCGGACGGCAACCAATTGGCCGGGGCTCGTTTGATCGAATCAAGCCTACCGTTCGTCATCTCGATCGCGCGCGAGTACCGGCGTTGGGGTGTTCCGCTGGAAGATTTGGTGCAGCAGGGCAACCTCGGACTACTGAAAGCCGCGTCGAAATTCGACCCCGAAAAGAAGTGCCGGCTGATCACCTACGCAGCGTATTGGATTCGCGCCGAGATTCGCGACTACGTCGTGCGTTCCTACCGAATCGTTCGGCTCGGTACGACGCGCACCGAGCGCCGCGCCATGCGCGCATTTCGACGCAAAGCCTTCGAGTCTCCGGAGGCGCTTGCTGAAGAAAGCGGGATGCCGCTGACACGGGCAAAGCAGCTCTGGCCTCTGTTGGCGCGCGGGGACCTCTCTCTCGACGCGACCGTGACCGATGCACCCGCCGCCATGGAGCGCATGAGCTACAAGCAGCCGACGCCTGAGGAGTCCGTGGCGCGTTCCGAGTCGGTCCACCATGTACGCATCGCGCTCCAGTCGGCGATGGAGAGCCTGACCGCGCGCGAACAGCGAATTGTGGAGGCGCGCATCCTTTCCGAGGAGCCTTGCACGCTCCAGGCGCTCGGCCGGGAGATGGGTGTCAGCAAGGAGCGGATCCGGCAGCTCGAGGTCAGGGCCCGGCAGAAGCTCCGCGATCGCCTGGGGCACCTCCGGCCAGCCGCCTGAGTCAGCTCGCGCATCTCGCTTGACTCTGCGGGGCATCAGAAGCAATTTGCCGGCTCAGATGCTTCGCGGCCGCATTTTAGCTTGCTCTCTTCTAGTCGTCGCGACGAGTGTCGTGGGCTGCAAACGTGACCTGGGCGAGTGCAATCTCGATGGGCAAACATCGGACGGGCGTCCGATTCCCGGGCCCGCGGCATTCGACATCGCATATCGCCTCACCGACGGGTTGCCGATGTACGAGGGGCAAGCGCTCGTGCAGTCGACCTGCGGCGATGGAGCGTTCTGTCACGCGCCCGCCGCCGTGGGGGCTGACCGCATTGGTGTCCCTGCGGGGTTGAACTTCGATGTGGGGCTCGCGTGCACGGTTCCGTTCGACAACTGCGATGACCAGGGGCTCCCATACGCGGAGCGCCTTGACCGCCTCTACGGCAATCAAAATCAGATCAACACCTGGGCCGAGGGTATGATCCAGGAAATGCGCGCGGGCGCGATGCCGCCCGGCGAAGCGGGGCGAAGCGTGCGTAACAACACGCCATGGCTCCGCAAGTCCGACGGTTCCGAGCTTCCCCCGATCGAATCGGGCGACGCGCAGGAGATCGTTCGCAACTGGCTCGCGTGCCAGGCACCGGTGATCGCCCGAACCGAGGCGCCACCTTCCGAGGCGCTCCAGCTCGAACCATGCCAAAGCGTCGACAACGAGATCTGCATCTACAACGGGCCGGAGGGAGACCTCCCCGATCCGGTGTGGAGCGACATCTACTGGAGCCTGATGTTCACCCAGTGTGTCATTTGCCACGGACCTTCGAACGGCAACAACAACGCCGACGATCCGAATCCCAACAATCCATTCACGACAGGAGAAATTCCGGGAGGCGCTGACGCGAACGCCCTGGCGGCTCTGGATCTGTCCGGCGCGAACACCATGGATACGACCACTTGGCCGAACGAATCCTGGGCAGCCGTGGTCAATGCGCTGACTTTCGACCAGGGGCTCTGCGCAGATGATGGCACGATCGTGATTCCCAACAATCCAACGGAGTCGATCATGATCGAAAAACTTCGCGCCATGCAGACCTGTGGCGACTCGATGCCGCCGGGAGGCTCTCAAACCATCAGTGATCCGCTCATCCAAGTCGTCGTAGACTGGATCAACATGGGAGCGCCAAACAACTAGTGGCACGCGCGTGTCTCACCGCGTTGCTCCTGTTGTCGTTCGCTGCGTCCGGTTGCAAGACGGCACCCGCGTGTCCCGTTCAAGCACGCACCGATGCGGCGAAGGCGCTCGATGACCACGCTACCCGGCAATCGGGGTGGCACTCGATTAAAGCCGAAGCCCGCGTGACCCAATGGGGCCGCAATGGACGCATTCGTGGCACGGTCCTGATGTTTCTCGAGCAACCGAACCGCGTTCGCTTCGATGTGATGACCCAGGTGGGGCCGGCCGCCGTGCTGACGAGCGATGGTGAGACATTTCAGCTCAGCGACCTGCGCGAAGGCACGTTCCTGCACGGCCCAACGTGCCCCGAGAACATCGCGCGCCTTTTGGGCATGTCGGTCGATGCGGAGGACGTTCTTCGGCTGCTCACCGGAGACACACCGATGATCGACGCGACCCAACGTTCGATGGAATGCCGCGACGGGCGCTATGTCGTGACGCTGGTCGCTGCGGACGGCACGACGCAGGAGGTCGCGTTCTCCATCGATGATGCGGACCGGGAAAAGCCCCCTGAAGCGCAGCGCTTGAGGCTTCGACGATCCACCGAACGGGCTCCTGATGGGACGACGCGATGGGAAGCGACGTATGACGACTACATCGACGTCGAGGGTCAGTCGTTTCCTACCAACGTGCGGTTCGTAGATGAGCTCAACGACGCCGACACGTCGGTTCACGTGAAGTCGATTTCGTTGAACCCCGAGGTTCCGGAGGGAGCCTTTCAGCAAGCGCCGAGCCCCGGCATGTCGGTCGAGCTTGCTTCGTGCCCATGAAAGGCCGAGCATTGGGCGACCAGTGCTAAGGTAACGCCGCATGGCCGAACCGCTGCTAAGTCTGCGCCATCTGGTCACGGCGTTCGAGACCGACGAGGGCTACTTGCGAGCCGTCGACGACGTCTCGTTTGACGTGTCACCCGGCCGCACGCTCGGTATCGTCGGCGAGAGCGGCTGCGGGAAGAGCGTGACGTCGCTGTCTATCATGCGGCTCATCCCGAGCCCGCCGGGCTTCATCGAAGGCGGTGAGGCGTTGTTCGAAGGGCGCGACCTATTCCAGCTTCCCGAATCGGAGATGCGGAGCCTACGGGGCAACGAGATCTCGATGATTTTTCAGGAGCCGATGACATCGCTCAATCCGGTGTATACGGTCGGCTCGCAGATCGTGGAGGCGATTCGACTTCACCAGAACGTGAGTCGCCGCGCCGCCAAAGCTCGCGCGATCGAGCTGCTGGACTTGGTCGGCATCCCTGCTCCGGCGGAACGGGTCAAATCGTATCCTCATACGCTATCGGGCGGCATGCGGCAGCGCGTGATGATCGCGATGGCCCTCGCATGCGAGCCCCGCCTTTTGATCGCGGACGAGCCTACGACCGCGCTCGACGTGACGATTCAGGCGCAGATCCTAGATTTGCTGCGTTCGCTGCAGGAAGAGCTCGGGATGAGCATCATCTTCATCAGCCACGACCTCGGTGTGATGGCGGAGTTCGCGCACGAGATTGCCGTCATGTACGCGGGAAAGATCGTCGAGCACGCAGAGACGAAAGTCTTGTTTCGGACGCCGCGCCATCCGTATACGCGAGGCCTGCTGCGCAGCTTGCCGAGCGCCCGCAATCGTGGGGAACGCTTGCCAACCATCCGGGGAATCGTTCCCGACCTGCGCAACCTGCCGGCCGGGTGCCGTTTTCAAGATCGTTGCGACCTGGTGACCGACGCGTGCCGAGCGGAGGAGCCGACCCTGCAGCAAGTCGATCAAAGTGAGGTCGCGTGTTTCGAAGCCGAGGTGTCGGCGTGAGCGAGCAGCCAATTATCCGCGCCGAGGCCCTGCGCAAGTCGTTTCGCGGTCCATCACGCGGCATTGGACGCGGTCATGCGGAGCTGCGCGCTGTCGATGGCGTCAGCTTGGAAGTGATGCGGGGCGAAACCCTAGGCCTTGTCGGCGAGTCGGGTTGCGGCAAGAGCACCTTGGGCCGTTTGTTGCTGCGGCTCCAGGAGCCGACTGGTGGGCGTGTCTACTTCGACGGGCAAGACATCACCGGCCTCTCCCAGTCCGCGCTACGACCGTTTCGCCGCAAGATGCAGATCATCTTTCAGGATCCATACAGCTCGCTGAACCCCCGCATGACCGTGCAGGCGGCCTTGGCGGAAGCGTTGCGCGTGCACGCCATGGTGAGCTCCGCGTCCGAGGAGCACCAGCGCATCGCCGCGTTGCTCGAGCGGGTCGGGCTGCGGCCTGAGCACATGCGCCGGTATCCGCACGAGTTCTCCGGAGGGCAACGTCAGCGCATCGGAATCGCTCGCGCACTTGCGGTCTCTCCGAGCTTCATCGTCGCCGATGAGCCCGTCAGCGCCCTCGACGTCTCCATTCAGGCTCAGATCGTCAATCTCCTCAGCGACCTCCAAGAAGAGCTCGGGTTGAGCTATCTGTTCATCGCCCACGACCTACACGTCGTGGAGCATGTGAGCCGGCGCGTTGCGGTCATGTACCTCGGCCGGGTGGTTGAGCTCGCGACCTCGGATCAGATCTACAGCCAACCCCGTCATCCTTACACCGAAGCGCTCTTGAGCGCCGCACCCGAACCCGACCCGACCGCCCGAAAACGGCGCTTGCTCTTGGAGGGCGACGTGCCGAGTCCCCTAGATCCACCGAGCGGCTGCGCCTTTCATCCACGTTGTCCAATCGCGGAAAAAGGCCTGTGCGATCGCGAGGTTCCAGGGCTTCGCACGCTCGTGCCCGGACACGAGGTAGCCTGCCACCTGGCCCGATAGCGGTTGCGGCGCTTACTCCAAGTGGGGTAACTATCACCGATGGCAGAATCGACCGATGGGCCTGCGATCGATCGCTACTATCGGAGCTTCTCCGCCGGGGCGACCCTGTACTATGCGGGAGCGCCGGCAACCGAGCTTTACTTGATTCGAACGGGCAGGGTGCGGCTGGTCAAGCGCGCACGAGGGGTCGAACGAAGCATCGGCCTCTACGGGGCGGAGGAGATCGTCGGTGAAGAGGCCCTTCTGCCGGGGGCGCATCGCTCGGCCAGTGCTGAAGCGATCGAGCCGGTGACCGCGTTGGTTATCGAAAGCGACACCTTTCGGGCTCTCGTGCGTCAACGTCCGGACTTGGGCGAAGGTGTCATGCAGCAGCTTGCGCGGCGCCTGCAGCGGGCAGCGGAGCAGATCGAAAACTTCTTACTGCCCGATCCGACCATCCGCGTGCTGAATACCCTTCTTCACGCAGTCGATGAAGTGGAGGAGGGCCCCCTCGAGCTCTCGCCCCTCGAATTATCCACTCGAACTGCATTGGATCTCGACCAGGTCAAGGCGGTGGTTGGCCAGTTGAAGGAGCGTGGTTACCTCTCGGTGGGTGATCAAACGATCACCATCAGCGACGCATCTGCACTGCGCCAACTTCATGACTTGCTCGCGCTCAAGGAGGATGTGCGCCACGGACTGAGCTGTCGGTAAACCGACACCCCTTCTTGACCGGGGTCCTCGCACTCAGTAGACCCCATACGTGGTTCGAATGTGGGGATCGGTTTGGCTAGCCTGCCTAGTCATTGCGTACGCGACAGCCTTCGGGGGGTGTGCGACCACCATGGGGGCGACCACGCCAGACGGTGAGCGCTCAGAACGAGAGTTCAAGCTTGCGGCCGCCCTTCGGAGTGAGGGGCAGACGGCCAGTGCCATTGAACACCTGCATATCGCTCTCGAGCTCAACTCGAACAACGCCGAAGCCCACCTG
>JAFDAJ010000417.1 GCA_019313915.1 Deltaproteobacteria bacterium | reverse complement strand
TCGGGCGCAACGACCGTGGCAACCGTGGGCGTCGTCGGCGCGGGTCTGCTCACGGTCCCTCAAGCGCTCGGCATCGTCCTCGGCGCAAACGTGGGAACGACGATCACCGGCTGGCTGGTGGCATTACTCGGCTTCAAGCTCGAGCTTGGCACCGCGGCACTGCCGATTGTGTTGGTTGGTGTCCTCATTCGCCTCCTGACCGGCGGCCGTGCTTCGTCTGCCGGATTCGCCATGGCGGGGTTCGGGCTGATCTTCGTGGGCATCTCCCTCTTGCAAGAAGGCATGGGTGGGTTCGTAGGCATCATCACACCGGACAGCTTTCCGGGCGACACGTGGTCGGGGCGCTTGCTTCTGGTCGTGTTGGGCATTGCATTCACTCTCGTCACGCAGTCCTCGAGTGCAGGCGTGGCCATGGCATTGACCGCGGTGAATGCCTCCGCAATGACGGTGCAACAAGCCGCCGCCGCGGTGATCGGGATGGACATCGGCACGACCGTAACCGCCGTCCTCGCGACCGTGGGCGGGTCCGTGCATGCAAAGCGGACCGGCTATGCCCACGCCATGTACAACGTGTTCATGGGCATAGGGGCGTTCTTCATCCTCGTCCCCGTCATGCGCGCCCTCGAACTCTTCGCCCCGCGCCTGCTGGCTTCCGAACCGGAGCTCGTCCTCGTGGGGTTCCACACCTTCTTCAACCTCCTCGGGGTGAGCATCGCCCTGCCCTTCGCGGCCAAGTTCGGGGGCCTCTTGACTCGGCTCGTGCCGCTGAAGCTCGTGCCTTTCGCGCGCAGCCTCGACCGTTCTCTTCTCGACGCACCCGCGGCTGCACTGGACGCCCTCGGCAGCACGCTTGCCGACCTCACGGCCACCACATTCGAAATGGTCTTGCAGTTGCTCTCCGTCACCCGTGCGCGAGGCGTGGAGGCACACGTCGCGCAAGTGCGCCAAGCGTTGGCCGAGACGCGTGACTACGTGCAGAACATCCGCAGCTCGCCCGATGAGGGATGGACGTACAATCGGCATCTTTCCGCAATGCATGTGATCGATCATCTGGACCGCCTTGCAGATCGGTGTGCCGAGGCCGAACGATGGGCGACCGTCAAGGAAGACCCGCAACTCGACATGATCACGAGGGAGCTTGCGCCCGCGGTGAACGGAGTGCGTAAGGCGATCGTGCACGGAGAACGCACAGTCGACGAGGAAGGGCTCGAGGCGACATGGCAATCGCTTCAGCGCGAGGGCCGTGCGTATCGGGAGCGTGTGCTCGACCGGGTTGCGGCGGGAGATTTCGACGCGGTCGAGGGCATCGAACGTCTCGACGCGGTACGAGGCGCTAGGCGAGTCGCCTACCACGCCTGGCGAATCGCCTACCACCTGAACCGCTGCCGCACGCACGACGTGCCGTCGGAGGGGACTGAAGGCACGGTGGTCCCGCCTCACGCAGAAGCGGAACCACCGGAGCCGGGCTGAACCGCGAACCACCATTGACCTCCGCAATCGGCGACCCTACTCTCGTCCAACTCACTTGAGCCAGAGGAGGCCGGCATGACGCGCGCGACTTGGTTTACTGCACTACTCACCATCGCATTGGTGGCGTCGGCTATGCCTGCTGCCGCGGAGGACAGCAGCAAGGAGAAGAAGCCCAACATCCTGGTCATCTGGGGAGACGACATCGGGCAATCCAACATCAGTGCGTACACGATGGGAGTGGTCGGCTATCGCACGCCGAACATCGACCGAGTTGCCGCGGAGGGCATGATCTTCACCGACTACTATGGTGAACAAAGCACCGACTACTATGGTGAACAAAGCTGCACGGCGGGCCGCTCTTCGTTCATCACCGGCCAGAGCGTCTTTCGGACCGGGTTGAGTAAGGTGGGCATGCCCGGCGCCGATCAGGGTTTGAGCTCCAAGGATCCCACGATTGCCGAGCTCTTGAAGCCCCACGGCTACACGACGGGCCAGTTCGGCAAGAACCACCTTGGTGACAAGGACGAGATGCTCCCCACCAACCACGGCTTCGACGAGTTCCTCGGCAACCTCTACCACTTGAATGCCGAGGAAGAACCGGAGAACGAGGACTACCCGAAGGGCGCC
>JAFDAJ010000416.1 GCA_019313915.1 Deltaproteobacteria bacterium | reverse complement strand
CCCATGGCGAATGGCTTCGGCTCCAAGACGATGCTCATCTCGTGAAGCATTTCGTACACGTCACGTGCGGAATGCCCCGTGGCGAGGACCACGGCATCCGCCTCGAACGAACGTCCATCCGCGAGCTCGACCGCGCTCACCTTCCGGTCGGCGCCCTGACCATCGACGACGATGCGCTCGAGCTTGGCCTCGAAATGGAACTCCACACCCACGTGCTCGAGCCGTTCGCGCAGCATGGTTACGACCTTGGGCAAGCGATTGCTTCCAATGTGCGGCCGTGCGTCCTCCAGAATTGCGGTGGGCGCACCATGGAGCGCGAGGATCTCCAGCACGTCGCGAACCGAGCCCCTCTTGTGCGCCCTCGTGTACAGCTTGCCGTCGCTGTACGTCCCTGCGCCGCCTTCTCCGAAGCAGTAGTTGCTGTCCGCGTCGACTTTGCCCTTGCGATTGAGGAGAGCGATGTCACGACGTCGGGGCTGTACCGGCTTACCGCGATCGATATTGAGGAGAGCGATGTCACGACGTCGGGGCTGTACCGGCTTACCGCGATCGATGATTCGGCTCGCGATGCCGTGTCGGGCGAGCTCGTAGGCACAGAAGAGGCCTGCCGGGCCCGAACCCACAATCACCACTCTCGCGGGAAGACGAACATCTCGTGGGTGAGGAAGGGCCCATTGGTCGGCAGGCATCCCCGGTCCGACGCCGAGGAGAACTTGGACGTGCGCTCCCTTTCCGCGTGCGTCGATCCCTCTCCGCAACACATGAAGCTCGGGCATGTCGTCGACTGGCACGGCGAGCTTCTTGGCCGCGAGTGCACGCATGGCCTCGGGGTCTTGCGATTCGTCGAGGGTGAGGCGCAGTTCGATCTGGCTCTCGGTGGCTGGCGGCGACATCCCTAGAGTAGGCGGACGTTCTCCGCGCGGGGCCCCTTGGGACCTTGGCCCTCGTCGAATGAGACCCGCTGTCCTTCGCGCAAATCTTCGAAGCGCACGCCTTCCACGTTCGACATGTGGAAAAAGATGTCGTTGCCCGGAGAGGTTTCGATGAAGCCGAAGCCTCGGTCCGTGACGCGTTTGATTGTACCTTCAGCCATGTTGTATTCGTTCCTGCTTGAGATTGTCGGTAGCCCCGGTAGCTCGCAGCCGCTGTGGCGGCGAGGGTGCAAATCACCCCGGGGACTGGCTTCGTAGCTCAAATCGCGTCCGATGTCTCTGGATCGGATTCGATTTCCTCATGGGTCGACCTGGGTGGGGTTACTATGCTCTCGGCATGACTTCGGCCTCGCTGAACGCGCCTCTCCGCCATGCCGCCAAGCTCGCGGAGGGCGAGCAAATCGCACTGGACGCATTCCACATGCGGGCGCTGCGCCGGCGGGAGATCAAGGAAAAAGAGGCCTTCACCATCGTCGACCGCGAGGGGCATTTCTTTCGCGCATCCCTGAAGGTGATGAAGAAGAGCGGCGGCGAAGCCCTCGTCTACGAACGCATGGCCGGCTCTACCGAGTCGCCAGTAGAGATCACCCTGCTCTGCGCCGTGCTCGCACGGCAGCGAATGCTCACCGTGATCCAGAAGGCCACCGAGCTAGGCGTTGCGCGCATCGTCCCCGTGCTCTCGGAGCGCTCGGTGCCGCGCGATGGTCTCGAGCATGAAAAGGCCCATGCATGGCCGAAGCAGGCCTTGCGGGCTGCGCGCCAGTGCCGACGCGCGAGCTTGCCCGAGGTGCACGAGGCCATCGAGCTCACCTCCATCCTGGAGGATGACTGCTTCACCAAAGCCGACCTGTGCGTCTACCTCGACGACCGAGCGCAGAGTCGTTCCGCCCTTGGCCACGTGGCTCCGCGTGCAGCCCGCGCGGGACTTCGCATCGTCTTCGCGGTGGGCCCCGAGGGAGGCTGGAACGACGCGGAGCGCGCCATGCTCGAGAGGCGTGGCGCTCTCCCCCTTCGGCTCGGCGGACGCGTTCTACGCGCGGAAACCGCCGTGCTCGCGGGGCTCACGCTCCTACAACACGCGTACGGCGATATGTAACCGCAAAGAGAAGAAGGCAGAAAAGTCCGGCACAGGGACCTGGGAGCAGACCACCACGAGGACGTGATCGCGGAATTTGTGACCTCTTGAGTCTGGAGTCTTCTGCCACGTGGCGGGTGACTTCGAAGCCTAGGTCGCGGACTTCGGCTTTGTGGAGGTAGCTTGGGTTGGTGGGGTGCTGGGGGGGGCCTGCTCAGGCTTCGAGCATGTGCTTGATGTTCTCCATCGAGCTCTCGAGGTTTCGCTGGTTTTGCTTTGAGATCAGATGCTCGGCGAGCTTGCCAAGAACTGGGATCGGAATGCTGTAGTCGACCTTCATCGTGAGCTTGGTGCCGTCGCCCTCGGGCTCGA
>JAFDAJ010000415.1 GCA_019313915.1 Deltaproteobacteria bacterium | reverse complement strand
CCGGAGGAGAGCGGGGATCTGGGTACCGGCGGCGAGGGGGCGGACGATGCGCAAGACAATAGCTGAGCTGCTCGTCGTGATCTTGGCTGTGGCTGGCATCTGCAGTGCTGGTGCACGTGAGGTTCGAATAGAGTTGCATTTGAAACCCGAGCTCGCAATCGACGGGACCGAAACGGTCTTTGTCGGTCCGATCATGATCGAGCCCCGCGAGGGCGAGGACGTGCAGTCGGTGGACGTCACCGCCGCGCGCGAGTTCGAGATCTTCCTGCGCAAGATCCTGCGCAGGGAGGCCGAGCTTCGACTGCTTCCCGAGATGGACGATCTACAGCCCCCGACGAACAATCTCGCGGTCCTTGCCCAGCAGCCGGAATTCTGGACGGCGATCAACGAAGAGACCAACGCCGACCTGATCATTGCGGCATCGATCGATGTCAAGGTGCTCGATCGTGCCGGCTACACGACGGAGGAGTACGTCTCTCCGCAGGACGGCAAGACATATTTCCGCCAGGTCCTGGTCGAGGAGACGGGTTTCAGCTACGACATTCTGCTGGTCGTTGTCGTTGTCGACGGCAAGACCCACGCCATCATTCACCAGGAGCAGATCACCGACTTCATGCCGAAGGATGAACGCAAGCTCGAGGAGCACACCGACATGTTCACCGACCTGTACACGCTCCAGAATCGGCTCGTCGGGATTTTTGTGCCGCGGGTCGTGCAGGTCAAACGCGCACTCTTCACCAATTGAGACCGCGTGACCCCATACGGAGGATAAAAATGAGGACATGGATCCCGATTCGCCAGTCTCAGCACGTGGCGATAGCGCTCTTGACCTTGCTGTTCGTCGCTCTGCCGGTTGCCGCCCAGCTAAACCCGTACAACCCATACATTGGTGGTAAGAACAAGGTGCGGTGGGACAAGTTCGAGTGGTACACCTACGACACGCCGCACTTCCGGATCTCATATTACGACCGGGTCGAGCCATCCCTGGAGAAGATCGCGTCGTATGCCGAGAGCGCGTATGACGATATCGCCCGCAAGCTCAACTTCCAAATCCTCAAGCCGGTGCCAATGATCTGTTACGCAACCCACGCCGAGTTCGAACAGACGAATATCATAGTGGGTTTCATTCCCGAGGGCGTCGGCGCGTTTGCGACGCCGGTCCGTAACCGCATGGTGCTACCGGTCGATCTCCCGGATCGAGAGTTGCAGGCCCTCATCCAGCACGAGCTCACCCACATCTTTCAATATGAGATCTTCTTTGGCGGGAGCCGGGGTCGGGCCATCTACGCACGGCCACCGCTGTGGTTCATGGAAGGTATGGCGTCCTACTTTGGCGACGACGAGGACTCGCGAGACGAAATGTACATGCGCGACGCGGCCCTGTCCGATCAGGTACCGTCGATTATGCGACCTCCCCGAGGATTCCTTGCCTATCGCTTCGGCCACAAGGTTTTCGAGTACATCGAGGAGGAGTGGGGTGAGGACGTGGTCCGCGACTTTGTCTTCTCCATGCGCGGCAACTTCGGTGGCAATGTCGGGCGACCGCTTGACAAGGTCCTCAACCTGGACCCGGAGGAATTCGACGCTGCCTTCCGCACGTGGCTCCGCCGAAAGTACCAGCCGTACGGCGATCGCGGCGTTCCGGGCGAGTTCGGACGCAAGTTTCGGGTACCCGGTTTTCTGAACTCCAGCCAAACTTCGCCGGCCATTTCGCCGTCAGGGGACCTGGTGGCAGCCTTTACGACGTACAAGCAGGACGTCGACGTGGCGATCTTCGGGCTCCCTGATCGAAAGCTCTACAAGAACCTCACCAAGGGTCTGACCACCAAGTACCAGTATCTTGTGGCGCAGGGACTCACGGTTGGACCTTCCGAGGGTCGTGATCTCGCCTTTTCTCCGGATGGCAATTACGTAGCGGTATTCGCGCGAACCGAGAGGACGCGATCGCTGCTGTTGCTCAACGTTCGCAAGGGAGGCATCTCCCGGAAGTACAATATCGAGCTGCCGGTCGACCAGGCGGCGCAGCCGGCGTTTTCGCCGGACGGCCGGTATGTTGCCTTCCACGGCGTATCGAACGAGCAGTACGATATTTTCCTGCTCGACATGGAAACGGGCGAGGTCTCGAATTTTACCGACGACCCTGCGTACGATGCGGCACCCACGTTTTCCCCCGACGGGACGAAGATGGTCTACACATCGACGAGGGGTGGGCCAGGAAAGCTGGTCGGCCTCGATTTCTCAGATCCCTCGAAGCGAGAGCAGCTGACCTTCGGGCCGGGAGAGGATGAAGGCGCTGCATTCTCGCCCGACGGTGAACGACTGTACTTCGCCTCGGACCGAGAGGACGGAGTGTTCGACCTTTACCGGCTCGATCTCGACACCCGCGAGCTCACGCGTCTCACCTACATCATCGGCGCCGCCATCAACCCCGTTGCGGC
>JAFDAJ010000414.1 GCA_019313915.1 Deltaproteobacteria bacterium | reverse complement strand
TTGGAGAACGTAATGCGAATGGCGCGAACTGCACCGCCCTCCTTATCGACACGCTCGACTTTGCACCGCTGTCGAATCTCGTCGAGCTTGGCTTTGTCGATGTCGTCGATTTCCTCCTCGGACACGACGCCGATCAACACACCGCACTGGCGCTGCACCTGCTCGGCGATCCGGTCTCGGCGGTCGCGAATGTATTCATCGACCTCGACCTCATACATCAACCGTAGACCGCCCTTGATATCGAGGCCGGGGTTGATCTGATTGTCGAAAGTCTCTTTGACAATGTCCGGGCATGGCACCCATCGATCCACACTCGGCCACAGGGCGAGAAACCCCAGGACGGACGAGCCGACGACGATTGCCAAACGAAAATACCAGCCTCGATCCATGATCCTCGCCTGTGCGTTTAGCTTTTCTGTTCGGGGGGTTGGTCCAACCCGGCAACGTGGGTCCGCAACACCTTGATGCGTATGCGGTCCGCGACCTCGATGGTCACGTCACGCTCGTCGAGCGCGGTGATCTCTCCGCGGACTCCCCCGTTGGTACGGACGATGTCGCCCTTCTTGAGGGCGCCCAACATCGTTTCCTGCTGCTTGGCGCGCTTCTGCTGGGGTCGGATCATCAAGAAGTAGAGAACCGCGAACATCAACAGGAGCAGACCGATTTGCTCGGTTCCGCCGCCACTACAGCCCATCGGTCCCGGCACTGGACTGCCACCTCCCGCAGGTGGTGCGACTGGACCGCCGCTCACGTCGGGCTGAAGCAAAATGTTGAATAACGAGTACAGCACCACTAACCCTCAATGCTCGTAGAGCCCGGATGCACGCTGCGTTCCGGGCTGCTCAAGCGCCGGCGTTTCTACTCCATGCCCCCAAGCAGGTCAACTCAGCGGAATTGCGGATTTATGCTACATACGCGCGACCCCCGATTGGTGGGGGGATAAGGAGCGGCAATGGTGGACAAAGTGGACAAGATCTGGCTCGATGGGAAGCTCATTCCTTGGGAGCAGGCGAACGTCCACGTACTGACGCACACGCTGCACTACGGGCTGGGCGTCTTCGAGGGCATTCGCTGCTACAAGCTGAAAGACGGGCGAAGCGCGATTTTTCGTTTGGAAGAGCACATTCGGCGGCTGTTCGATTCTGCCCACATCTGCATGCTCCCGATGCCGCACAGCCAAGAGGAGATCGTCGAAGCGTGTCTGGAGACGGTTCGGGCCAACGGGCTCGACGAATGCTACCTGCGGCCGATCGCCTTCATGGGCGACGGCGAAATGGGGCTCGGCGCCAAGACCAATCCGACCCGCGTGGCCATCATCGCGTGGCGTTGGGGCGCATACCTGGGCGAAGAGGGCCTTCGGCGAGGCGTCCGTGCCAAGGTGAGCTCGTTTCAACGCGCAGGCGTCAACACACTGATGTCGAAGGCCAAGACCAACGGCCACTACGTCAACTCGATTCTCGCCAAGCGCGAGGTCCAGATGGTTGGCTACGACGAAGCGATCATGCTGGACACTCAGGGCTACGTCTCCGAGGCGTCCGGCGAGAACATCTTCGTGGTCCGCGACGGCGAAATCGCGACGCCGCCAATGGGCGTGTCCATCCTGGGTGGCATCACACGCAACTCAGTCATGCGCGTCATGCGTGACCTCGGGCTCACCATCCACGAGCGACTGATCTCCCGCGACGAGCTCTACATCGCAGACGAGGTCTTCATGGTCGGTACCGCCGCCGAGGTGACCCCTGTGCGCGAACTAGACGACCGCAGCATTGGTGCGGGCTCACGCGGCCCGATCACGGAAACGGTGCAGAACGCGTACTTCGATGCGGTGCGTGGGGTGAAGGTGCCCCTTGGGACTTGAGACCGAGTCTCAGATCTCAGCCTCAGTCCTCGATCACACTCTTATGAATGATGATGCGGCGGCAGTGTGGGCACTGGTGGAGCTCGTTTGCGCGCTGTAGCTCGATGGTGAGCTGCGGCGGGAGTGCCATGCGGCAGCCGATGCAGTTGCCGTCGTTGATGATGATGACGACGTTGGTGATGCCCGTCTTGAGGCGATCGTAGCGCTTGATGACCGACTTCGGTACCTTGGCGGCGAGGTCGTCGCGACCGTTGAGCATCTTGGCGCGTTGCTCTTCGAGTTCGGCGATGCGGGCCTTGGAAGACGCTTCCTTGGACTGAAGAACACCCTTGGCCTCTTCGAAGTCTTTTTCGCGCTCGGCAAGCGAGGCTGTCTTGGCTTCGATCGCTTGGCCGATTCGGCCGAGTTCGTCCTCGCGCTCCTTCATGGAACGGCGGTTGACTTCGACCTCTCGCTCCCCGGCATCGGCTTCACGGATGCTGGTTGCTTGCGCGATCTTCTTGCGAGCCCGCTGCAGCCCTTCGTTGCGCTCCTTGAGCTCGGTGCTTTGTTGCACCTTGAGCTGCTCGGCTTCTTCGAGCTGCTGGCGCTCTTGGGCGAGCATCGTCTCCAGCGTTTGGACGTTCTCCCGTAGCTCTTCCAAGCT
>JAFDAJ010000413.1:519-2413 GCA_019313915.1 Deltaproteobacteria bacterium | reverse complement strand
AGCTCACGATGCAACGTCGCAAAAAGGAGTACCGGGCCGCCCGTGCGGCCTAGGCCAAAACCATGAACCGTCTCTTAATAAATGTGCCCTCTTGTCCGAAATATTTTGCCGACGTACAGCAGAAGAACGTGAGAATTCTGCGTTCGCTCGCGATTCGACGCACGGCTTGCGCCAGTCCCGCTCCCGAAAACCATCGCTAGCACTCGCTTAGCCCCAAATTTCGAGACTTGGCAGCTTGGCATACCCCTTGCACTGCTTCGACGAAGCAAGGAGGCTGACATGTTGCGCAAAGTGCTATTGGGCGTGCTGACGGCGCTTGCCGCTGGAATGATCATGTATCAGGGCTGCGGCGGCGACGGCGGTGGAGGTGATGGCCAGCAAGCATTAAGCTTCGACAGCGAGACCGCGCTGCCAGCGAACGGAGGTGCGGCGATGGCAGTCGCGTTCGGCACCCAACTCGCGGCCACCATGCCAACGATATTCCAAGCGCTCGTCGACGAGACAGCCACCGCGTCTTCCGAGGTGCAGCGCAAACAGCTCCAAGTCGAGCTCGCCCTCTGTGACGGCGGAACTGCGCAAATCGAAGTGGACGAGATTCCTCCTCCCGCCGGCAGCGTAGCGACCGTGACATTCGAGGGCTGCACTGGATCGCCACTGTCCAGCAGTGCCGTGAACGGCCAATTGGTGCTGAGCAACATCAGCGTCGGGCCTGCTGCAGACGCCTTCAACCCGATCTCGGCGGACGCCCGCTTTGCCGGCCTCCCGGAGAGTGTTGATTTCGAGGTGTTTACGATTGCGGGCGAGCCGAACGACACCGTGCTCACCGGCGTGGCGAGCGTGACGGGCGACTTCGACCCCTCCGTTTTGGCACCAGAGACCATCATGATGACGCTTGCGGCTCAAAGGAAAGATGGCGGCCCGGTGACGATCTCTGAAGGCGATCGACAGTTGCAACTTGGCTGCTTTGACATCGATACGACGATCGACATCGGAGACAAGGTATGCGACGAGGCTAGCGACGAAGCTGGAGATCCATGCGTCGCTGATGACGACTGCACGAACGGCCTGTGTATTAATGAGGCGTCTGCGATCACCGTCTTCAAGCCTCGTGGCGTGCTGAGTCTCTTCGTCGATGTCAAGAGGGCTGGAGTTTACACCTTGAACAGCGTTGCGGTGCCTCCAAGCCCCCCCGTGCCCGATATCGGCTTCCCCCCAGGGTCGAGCATCCCCAACTCCGGGAGCCTCACACTCCACAGCGGTGACCTAATCGGAGACGAGGGCTGTCCGGCGATCAAGGGAGGACCTTTCCGAGGAGATGGCTCGACCACGACCGCGACGTTTGAGTCGGAGCCCGAGGGAAGGGTGACCATCGAGGTGCAGGGTTTGGAGTGCTTCGAGTGCGAGACGACCTGGGAGAATTTGCTCGACACCTTGAGCGACATCGCCTTCCCCGATAGCTGCGACAAGGTCGAATGCGGAGGCACAGGCGGCTCTGGAGGCTCTGGGGGCACCGGCGGTACCGCTGGCACCCCAACAGACTATCTGCTGGCGGTCTCCGAATGCACTGGGGACGGCCTTCGGGGCTTCATGAGCTTCCTAGATACGCTCGACGGAGTCCTCCGATACGTCGACGATGTACCGGATCACAACGTCTATGATCTGCCCGAGAACGTCACCTACGACGAGGACACTCGTCAGGCCCAGTGGCCCATCGATGTGGATGGCGATGGAAGCGCGAGAACGAACGTGGGTGCCGAGCTCACCTCGAACGGCGATCTGAGCAACGGCATCGGTGGCGGCGAAATCATCCACGCGCTTTGGGGTTGGCTCACCAGGGATGTAGGGGTAACCGGCGCAGGCAAGCTTGCGATCAGGGGCCTAGACGACAACACCA
>JAFDAJ010000413.1:0-504 GCA_019313915.1 Deltaproteobacteria bacterium | reverse complement strand
CCAGGTCCTCCCACTCGAGGAGCCTTTCTACACCGATCGGGTCGATTGTTGGTTCCGGGTCACAAACATCGGCTACCACCTCGATCTGGCCACCCCAGGTTCGGAGCGCTTTGCATTCGCGGGCGTTGGTTTCAAGATCCTCGAGGTACCCGAGTCCCCCGAGTCCCCCGAGTCGCCTATCTTTGAAGACGCCTGGGCGACCTTCACTGAGACCACCGTAGAAATCACCGGCTGCAAGCCCTCCTCACAACCGACGTGCGAACAGGTGTCTTTTTCCCTCGACGCCGATACCTACGAGCTGGTCAGGTGAACGAAAGACCAACGAAGGATCCGACCGAGGTTGGTTTAGTTTTCAGTGGTAGTAACAGTTCCGAGATCTGCGAAACGTTCCCACGTTCGAATTGAAGAAACGGGGCGGAATATGGACCGATACCCCGGCATGACGTTGCCGCGACGCGTGCTACCCGCGCAGACCTACCTCGTGACCCGACGCTGCATCGGCCG
>JAFDAJ010000412.1 GCA_019313915.1 Deltaproteobacteria bacterium | reverse complement strand
CTTGATCCCCTCGCCCATGCTAACGACGTTTCCGCCCTTCTCGGTCGACACCCCGATGCCAATGGCGCGGTGACCGTCGAAGTGGAGCTTGTTCGTTGCGGGATCCTGATAGCCGCGCTTGATTTCGGCGATGTCACGCAAGCGGACCTGCGACTGGTCGCCCTTGCTGATGAGGATGTCCCCGAGCTCCTCCGACGTATGGATCAGGGAATCAGGCTGAAGCTTGATGTACTCGGTGCCTACGTTGACACGACCCGCATCGACGACCACGCCCTCGGCGACCAACTGCTTGCCGATATCGTCGCTCGAAATTCCGATTTGAGATACGCGTTCACGATCGAACTCGATGTAGACGACTTCAGGCAACACCCCGAAGAGCTCGATCTTCGCGACGCCTTTCACGAGCACCAGCTCACGGCGAAGGAGCTTGGCGAAGTCGTAGAGCTCGCGGTAGCTGTACTCGTCTCCGTGGAGCGCCAAGAACACACCGTAGACATCGGAATAATCGTCGTTGACCAACGAGGGGCCTGCGCCGGGAGGTAGGTTCGCCTGTGCGTCGCCGACTTTGCGCCGGAGCTCGTCCCAAATCTGCGGTAGCTCCGCGCTGTCCACGGTCGACCGCATCTCCACCGTGATCGTCGACATTCCAGGGAGATTGCGCGATTCGATCCTCTTGATCTTGCCGAGCTTCTGGATGGCGAGCTCGAGCTCGTCGCTCACCTCTTCCTCGACTTCATACGCGGTCGCGCCGGGATACTGCGTGATGACGAGCGCTTCCTTGATGGTGAACTCGGGATCTTCGAGCCGGGGCAACGCGTTGAACGATTTCATCCCGGCGTAAACCGTCACCACAGTGAGGACGATGATCAGTGTTCTGTTTCGAAGCGCAAAGCCGGTGAGATTCATTGCCGGGTCTCGTCCGATTTCTCCATCTCGGTCACGACGCGCCCCTCGACCAGCAAGTGCACACCGGTCATGGCGATGGCCTCCCCGCCTTCGAGGCCGTCCGTGACGACGATGCGATCTCCGCCAGTAATCTTACCGACGACCACGGACCGCTTCGACACGCTCATCGACTCCTCGTCGACCAGCCAGACGAACGGCTCGTCTTGGGAATCAGCAACTACGGCTGCGGCAGGCACCAGGAAGTCATCCGGCGCCGTGGTGAGCAAGCCGGTGAGGACCAGCTTCGCGGTCATCCCAGAGAGCACGCCGACCCCCTTGGGCTTCTCCATGGTGAAAGTCGCTCGAAAAGTGCGGGTGTTCGGGTCTGCCGCGGTGGCAAGCTCCGAGAGCTTGACTGGGAACTGCCGCCCCGGGATGGAGGAGAGCTCTACCATCGGCTTGGCCTTCGCATTCCACTGCGCGAGGTTGAGTTCACCGGCTCTTCCAGGCCTTTCGCCAGCCAAGTCCCGTTCTGGCACGTCGACGACCACCTCCATCATGGACTCATCCTGCAAAAGCAGCACGGGCTCACGCGCGGCGACGTTCCGGAAATCGGTGACCAGCTTGCGCGCAATGACGCCGTCGAAAGTCGCCCGTAGCTTCGTGTCTTCCAAAGCCTTCTGCTGGATGCGCAGCTCCGCCCGGCTCACGTCACGTGACCGCGTCGCCACGTCGAGATCCCGCTGCGTGCCCGAGCCGGATGCAAACAGCTTGCTCTCGCGCCGGTACTCCGCGTCCGCGAGTCGAAGGCGCGCACGCGCCGCCTCGGCCTGAGCCTGATAGTCACGCGGATCGATTCGCGCAAGGATCTGCCCCTTCCTGACTTGCTGGCCTTCTTCGACGTTCCAATCGATGATCAGGCTTCGACGTTCCAATCGATGATCAGGCCGTCGACGTCGAACGCGAGCTCGACGACCTTCTTCGACTTGATCCGCCCTGGGTAGTCCGGCCGCGTGCTCCCGAGCTGGCCGGAGAGTCGGTAGATCTTGATCGGCCGCGGCGGCGGCTCGACCTCGACGACCACCTCTTCCGTACAGGAAGCAAGCATGGCGACCGCGAGCACGAATGGCACCAGTAAGAGGCCACGGGCAAGCGTTCTTGGGGGCATGGAGGGCTCCGTCTTCAAGGCTATTCTCACGGTCTTACGAGCGACGCGGCAGCATAGAAAGCCCGC
>JAFDAJ010000411.1 GCA_019313915.1 Deltaproteobacteria bacterium | reverse complement strand
GATCTCGCGGAGGAAGTGATACTCCTCGTCGTTCAGGGTTTGCGAGGGCGCGATGACGATCGACTCACCCGTGTGGATGCCCATCGGGTCGAAGTTCTCCATGTTGCAGACCGTAATGCAGTTGTCCCGCGCATCGCGGACGACCTCGTACTCGATCTCCTTCCAGCCCCGTAGGCACTCTTCGACGAGAACCTGGACTTGTTCGCCGGACAAGGCTCGGTGAATTGCGTCGTCGAGCGCGGCTCGGTTTTCGACAATTCCGCTTCCCTTGCCGCCGAGTGCAAAAGCGCCCCGGAGCATGACGGGAAACCCAATTTCCTCTGCGGCTGCGAGAATCTCGGTGGGTGTATGGCAGGCCTTGCTTCGAGCCGTCCGGACGTCCACTTCAGAAAGGCGTTCGATGAAGAGGGCCCTGTCCTCGGTGTCGCGGATCGATTCAACGGGTG
Organism: Deltaproteobacteria bacterium; assembly: GCA_019313915.1. GTDB lineage: Bacteria > Myxococcota_A > Polyangia > Polyangiales > Houyiibacteriaceae > SG8-38. The sequence goes on along the minus strand of JAFDAJ010000411.1, from coordinate 2,441 downwards.
TCCCGAGCACCTGAATGCCGTACTTGTCGAGCACACCACTATCGTGAAGGGCGAGGCCGCAGTTCAAGGCCGTTTGTCCGCCAAACGCCAGCATGATGGCGTCGACCTCTTCTTGGACGATGATCCGCTCGACGAACTCGGGCGTCACCGCGACCAGGTAGATCTGATCTGCGAGCTCGGCGCTGGTCTGGATGGTGGCGATATTGGGGTTGACCAAAATGGTCTTGACCCCCTCTTCCTTGAGCGCCTTGATCGCCTGGGTAGTCAAACTCACCTGCCTGGCCGATCTGAAGGGCTCCCGATCCCAGGACCAGGACTCGCTTTGGTTTCTTGGGTAGATACGCTCCGTACATCGCCTACCGCCGTGCCGTGGCCCCGGCCAGCCTGAGAAAATCATCGAAAAGGAACCCGGTGTCGGTGGGCCCCGGATGCGCCTCCGGATGGAACTGAACGCTGAAGTATGGTCGGACGCGCGAGCGAACGCCCTCGTTGGTTCCGTCGTTGATGTTGACGAACCATGGCTCCCAATCCGGCGGAAGAGCGGCATCCTGAACCGCGTACCCATGATTTTGGCTCGTGATGTAACAACGCCGCGTGAGCAGGTCCTGCACGGGCTGATTCACGCCGCGATGTCCGTAGGGCAGTTTGTAGGTATCGCCGCCGGCGGCGAGGGTGAGGATTTGGTTACCCAAGCAAATCCCGAAAATCGGTTTTTCGAATCCACCGAGTAGCCGCCGAATCTGCTCTACGAGCGGTCCCAGGTCTTTCGGATCGCCGGGTCCGTTGCCGATCACGATTCCATCGGCTTCGAGTGCGAGCCAGCCTAGATCGGCGTGCCAGGGCGCCCTCGTTACAGTCGCACCCCGCGTGAGCAACGACCGAACGATGTTGTCCTTGATACCGACATCGACTGCGAGGATTCGCAAGTCGCCACCCTCGTATCGAATCGGCTCGCTCGGAGCCACCGCCCGGAACACCTCGCTCTTCATGTCGACGGCGGCCCCAGGCTGTCGGGCTTCCTCCAGGCTCGAGCCATCCGGCACGAGCCACCCGCGCATGGTCCCATGCTCGCGCAGCCGCCTCGTCAGCGTACGTGTGTCGATTCCGTGAACTCCCGGAATCCCGTCTTCTCGGAGCCAGGCGTCTAGCGAGCGGCTTGCTGCGTGGTGGCTGTGCTGGTCGACATACCGCTGAACCACCAGGCCCTGAACTTGGATTCCGCTCGATTCGTAGGGTTGTTCGATCGAGCCCGGAGCACGCGCCGCTGGAACCCCGTAGTTCCCGACCAGCGGATAGGTCATCACCAGGATCTGCCCCTTATAGGAGGGATCGGTGAGCGTTTCGACGTATCCGGTCATCCCGGTGTTGAATACCACCTCTCCGGCCACAGGCCGGCAAGCACCAAACGCTTCGCCTCTCATTTCGGTGCCGTCTTCGAGCACCAACGTCACGCCGGGGATGGTCACGGTAGCTAGAAGATTAGCCGATCGCCGCGCCCATGCCACGTTTACTGAATGGCCCCAGCAGCATAGGTCGAATTATGTTGTCAACGTCGACGGTGCGCAATTCGCAAGGCCTATGACCTCACGCTCAACTACCGGTTTGCCGCGCGCGGTCACGACTCGCGATCACCACACGCAAGCCCGCACCAGCCAGTGCGCCGGAGATATTTAGAAGGAAGTCGAGCAGGTTTGAATCTCTAGTTGGTATCCACGCCTGGGAGAACTCGATAGACGCGCTCAGTAAGGCGCTACAGAAGAAAACCATAAAAAGATTGATGCGTTTGTTCCCGCGGTTCGACAACCACAGGCTCAGCAGGTATCCGAAAGGTATGAAGCCGAGCAGGTTGACGAGCAGATCCGTGGTAGGCGTTAACGATAGCTCAAACTCAGCAAATCTCGGGGCGATGAACACTCTGTCGTCGGGTATCTGTAGATGATGGCCGTTCACTGAGCCATCTAGGATGACTCCGTCTTCGGCGTTCAAGAAGTCATAGAATATCACTGCGCCGGTCGTCGGGAGCCCAGAGAATTGCTGTTGCTGTGACCACAATCGCCACAGTTTTTTCAGTTCTACGGAGTCCATGGCGACTTCATAGAGAGCAAAGCCAGCAATACTGCTCGCCACAGTTTTTTCAGTTCTACGGAGTCCATGGCGACTTCATAGAGAGCAAAGCCAGCAATACTGCCGGACCACGGATATCTACCGTCTGGATCATTGCCGAGGACAACCCGCAGTCCTGAAAAATCAGACGGCAGGGATATTCCGACAGCCTGGCTGGAGACGCGCTCACCATTCAAATACAGTGCCGCACCGCTTTGATCCAACCGGATCGCAAGCAGCAGGTAACTGTCTGCCGTGTCATCAATCGTGGTGGTCAGACGTGGCTCTTTTTCACTGTGGTCGTAGTCGCCGCCACTCATGACCAGCAACTGGTCATG
>JAFDAJ010000150.1 GCA_019313915.1 Deltaproteobacteria bacterium | reverse complement strand
CAGCCCCCATGGTCACGAGAACTTGAAGGGTTCCGCCTCCGAGGGCGATCGAGCCGATGCGCCGCAGCTTGCGCCACGAAAACTCCATCCCGATTGCGAACAACAGGAGGGTGACCCCCAACTCGGCGATCGATAGGATCGCGTCACGGTTCGGAAGCACATCGAACGCATTCGGCCCGAGCAAAGCCCCAGCTAGCAAGTACCCGAGCACAGCGTTCTGCTTGAATCTCTCGAACAGGGCGCCAAGGAGCATTGCGCCCACAAGCAAAAACAGCGCGTCCTGAAGTATCGTCCATGCGTTCATTGGGCCTACCGTCAGGATAGCTTTCCGAACCAACCGCGCCGTTCTTCCACCACCGCAACAATCAATGCGAAGTTGTCGTCGAGCACGGATGCGACAAGACAGTGTCAACGGGTAGCGTATGCCATGCGGGCGAACTTTCGTTCGATAATACCTCGGTCACTGCCTCATCTTTCGTCGGCGACGCGATAGCCTACGAGCCTCGGGCTAATCGGTCGATCCGCTCACGGGAATTCCGAGGTTAGCTCCTCGAGGAGGGCCCAAACGGCTTTGATCCGAGGCAGGCTGCGGAGCGCTCGGTGCCCGACGAGCCAGACCGGGATCTCTGGCATGGGCGGCAGGCCCTCGATCGCTTCGAGCTCGGGGTAACGTTCCGCGAGCGGTCGCGCTAGAACGGAGCCGTCCTGCGCCTCGACGACTCGCCACAGCGCCTCGAGGGCAAGAATCACGTCAAGGGTTCGATTACGCTGGCAGTTATGACCTATGGATTGGGCCTTCTTCGCACCGGTGGTGACGTCACTTTGCCGGAAGGGAGCGCGTTGGTCGCCCGCGTTGTAGATTGACGGATTATGAAGATGCGTGCTGCTATCTTGAATGGAAACGGCCCCCTCGATAGTGTGCGTATGGGTGAGATCGATGCGCCCACGATGGGCAAGGACGAGATCTTGGTGCGTGTTTGCGCGGCGGCCATCAATCCGGCGGACCTGAAGGTCGTCAGCGGTACCGACGGCGGGGCTTTTCTTCACGCGAAGAACTTCCCCACCGCCTTTGGTTTCGACTTCAGTGGTGTGGTCGAGGCGGTCGGCGCGGACGTTCACGATCGATCCGTCGGCGACGAGGTGTTTGGTTTCCTGGCGTACTCGAGGTCCACCCGGCAGGGGAGCTTCGCAGAGTTCGTCGCGATCAAGCCCGACACGGTGGGCGTCAAGCCACCCAACATCACCCACGAAGAAGCTGCGGCTGCCGCCACCGCGGGGAGCACCGCGCTTCAAGCGCTCGAAGAAAAGGGGCGCCTCCGGTCAGGGCAGCGGGTCCTCGTCAACGGCGCATCAGGGGGCGTCGGAAGCTATGCCGTTCAGATCGCCTCCCAGTTGGGCGCTGAGGTTTGGGGCACGGCCAGCACCGCCAAAGCCGATTTCGTGAAAAGCCTCGGGGCGGCGCGCGTCATCGACTACAAGACGACGTCGCTCGCCGACATCGACGAGAAGTTCGATGTCGTCCTCGATGCCGCGTCGATGTCATCGTTCGGCGAGGTGAAATCGATCCTCCGACCGGGCGGCGCATACATCACGCTGCTCCCCTCTCTCGGCCTCTTCGCTGGAATGCTGCAGGGTTTCCTGTCCGGCAAGCGCTGTGGCTTCGTCATGGTGAAAGCGCGATCCGCCGACTTGAACCGGCTCGCAGACTGGCTCGCCGAGGGCAAGATCGAGGCATCGGTCGACGCAACGCTTCCCCTCGACGAGGTCCCGGCTGCCTTGGCCACACAGGAGGCTGGCAAGGTTCAAGGCAAGCTAGCCGTCACGGTCGCCACGCACTGAAACGCTCGGAATCACATTTCAAATCTGGTATTCAAGAAGGACATGCGAACAATGAAAATCCACCCAGTGCTGCTAGGGCTCCTCGTCTTGTCGGCCGCTATGGCGTCCGCAGCCGCGCAGGACGTGAAGCAGGACGTGAAGACGGAGACGGTGAACGAAATCGTAGTCAACGTCTCGAATATCGAAAACACCGACGGTCGCGTCGGTTGTACGCTCTTTTCGAAGGAAGACGGGTTCCCGTCGAAGTCCGAGAAGGCGGACAGGCGCGTCTGGACCCAACACAAATCGGACAAAGCGACCTGCAAGTTCAGCAACGTCAAACCCGGCGAGTACGCGGTGGCGGTGGTGCACGACGAGGACAACAACGGCGAGCTCAACACGAGCTTTGTCGGCCGCCCGCAAGAAGGATGGGGTGTGTCGAAGAACATTCCCGCCAGGAGATTCGGCCCGCCGGAATACAAAGACGCGAAGTTCGAGTATGCCGGGGGGCAGATGACGCTCGACATCAAGCTTCGAAACTAGGCGGAGTAGGGTCCTCGTTCACTCCACCGCACGATTGAGTTGACGTAAACGTCAATCACATTCGAGTAACGTAACTTCTCTCTTGCGAGAGTAAGATGCTCGCAGTAGGGTCACCCACTAGATGGCGGCTTCCAAGACAACCGCGCTCAAACACAAGGCGAGAGAGGTCGTTGATGCGCACGACCCTGGAGGCGCACCTGAGCTCTTCTCAATCTCGGATTTGGCGTCGGAGTTCGGGATCACCCACAGGACGATTCGGTTTTACGAGTCCAAAGGGCTCTTGACGCCGCAGCGGTTGAACGGCGCGCGCATCTACTCCCGGCGTGATCGCGCTCGCCTGCATATCGTCGTCCGCGCCAAAGGCCTCGGGTACACGCTGGACGAAGCCAAAGGGTATCTCGACCTCTACGGGCAACAAGGCGAAGGCCGGATCAAGCAGCTGGAGTTCTCGGTCGCGAAGAGCGAGCAAGTGATTGCAGAGCTCGAGGCCAAGAGGCGACAGATCGACGAGAAAATCGAGGAGCTCCGCCTCATCAATCAAATTTGCCGGCGCAAGATCGCCGCGAAGAAGCGTTCGAAGAACGGAACGAGAGCAGTCTGATGCTGGAGTGGCTACACGAAATCTATACGGAGCCCTTGTTTTGGCAGTTCGCCGTGGGTGGAACGGTCGTGAGCATGGTTTCGTTCCTCTTGTTCGCCGTGCCGTTCACCACGTTTGCGTCGAAACAGCCTGCATGGGCAGAGCCCTACCGCATTCAAGCGCGTGCTGTGAACCGACGCGCCATCGTCAAGCCCGCGTTCGGTCGTTTTGCGCTCAATAGCTCGGTGATGGCGTTGGTGACACTAGTGTCCTGGCCTCTGCTCCGGCTCTCGAACGTGCACGCCGGGCCGCTGCCAGCCTGGTGGGTGATCGTCCTTCAGGTCGGCTTTTTCATCCTGCTCGATGATTTTCTCTTTTACTGGTTGCACCGAGGCCTGCACGAGAGCCGCTGGCTTTATAAGAAGGTTCACAGCGTGCACCACCGCATCACGACGCCCTGGGCCATCACCGGGCACTACGTGCATCCGGTGGAGTACATCTTGACCGGCATGGTCATGCTCGCGGGGCCCATTTTGCTCGGCTCCCACGTCATCACTCTCTACATCTGGATTGTGCTGCGTCAGTGGGAGGCAGCCGAGGGGCACGCCGGCTATGATTTCCCCTGGAGTCCGACGCGCCTCATTCCCTTTAGCGACGGCGCAACCCACCACGACTTCCACCACGCCAAGGTGATTGGCAACTATGCCGGCTTCTTCCCGTGGTGGGACACCGCCTTCGGGACCCTCAGCAAAGGCTACGCCGAGCACCTGAGCGCTCGCCGCCACGCACGATCAGCGGCGTGACTAGACATCCAAGAAGGTCACGTCGAAGGCGCCCTCTTGGACCATGAGGAACAGGCAGCCGATCGAGGCGCTCACGCAGTTCATGGCGTGCTAGGAACAGAATCAAAGGAGAGCGCGATGGAGCCTTACGAAACGATCAAGTACGAGCTGGACGATCACGTCGCCGTACTCACGTACAATCGTCCCAAGCAACGCAACGCGATCAGTCGGCAGATGAATCTGGAGCTGCATCACGTTTGGCAACGCTTTCGCGATGACGACGATGCGTTCGTTTTGGTGCTTACGGGCGCCGGCGACTCTACCTTTTGTGCGGGTTGGGATCTCGCGGACGCCGCGGAGTGGGAGCTGCCCGAGTGGGATGAGTACCGCAAGCACCTCTACAGCCTTCCTGGCGTCTGCGGGTACACGCGCAAGGTCGACGTGTTCAAGCCGATCATCGCCGCCGTCAACGGTTACGCGGTGGCTGCCGGTCTGGAAACGGCGCTCTTGGCTGACATTCGTATCGTCGCCGAGAATGCGGTCTTTGGCGCCTTCGAGCGGCGTTGGAACATCGTAGGCGGCGACGGCCTCACGGTCCGGTTGCCGCTAGTCGTCGGCTTTGGGCGCGCCATGGAGATGATTATCACGGGGCGTGCCGTGTATCCGGAGGAAGCCTTGCGAATCGGGCTTGCCAACGAAGTGGTGCCGGAGGGCAAATCGCTCGAGCGCGCGATCGAGCTCGCCAAACAGATCGCAGCGCTGCCGCAGGGGGGAATCCGCACCGACAAGGAAACCGTCATGCGAAACGTCGGACGCACCTTGGAAGAGCGGCTTCGCAACGAGGCCGAGGCGACACTCTCGATGTGGCTTCGCAAGGACAGTCATTCGATCGGCGCGCGGGCGTTCAAGGACGGCAAGGACCCCGAATGGCCGAATCACGGTCTCTGAGCCACGGAATGAAACGATGAACCTCACTATGTCAGACCGCGCCAAGGAGCTCCATGCTCGTGTGTTGGAGTTCATGGATGCGCACATCTATCGGGCAGAGGCCCTCTTTGACGAGCAGCTGGAGCTCAACCGATGGGCCGTTCCTCCGGTGATGGAAGAGCTCAAGCAAAAGGCCAGTTCACAAGGTCTCTGGAACCTCTTCTTGCCGGCATCGCTTCGCGAGGAGGGTCTCTCCAACGTCGACTACGCGCCGATTTGCGAAACCCTGGGGCGCTCGCTCATCGCTCCCGAGGTGTTCAACTGCAGCGCGCCCGATACCGGCAACATGGAGGTGCTCCTTCACTACGGAACGGACGCGCAGAAGGCGCGATGGCTGCAACCACTCTTGGACGGGGAGATTCGTTCGGCGTTTGCCATGACCGAGCCCGACGTGGCCAGCTCGGACGCCACCAACATCCGGGCCAGCATCGAGCGCGATGGCGACGACTATGTGATCAACGGCCGCAAGTGGTGGTCGTCGGGCGCCGCGGATCCACGCTGTGCGTTCTTCATCCTCATGGGCAAGAGCAATCCCGATGGGCCTCGGCACGCGCAGCAATCGATGATCCTGGTTCCCCGCGAAACGCCCGGAGTCGAAATCGTCCGGCAGCTGACCGTGTTTGGCTATGACCATGCTCCTCACGGGCACTCCGAAGTCGACTTTAAAGACGTGAGAGTGCCTGCGGACAACTTGCTGATGGGCGAGGGCCGAGGGTTCGAAATCGCCCAGGGCCGCCTTGGACCCGGACGGGTCCACCACTGCATGCGTGCGATCGGCGCGGCAGAGCGTGCGCTCGAGCTCACTTGCGACCGAGCGAGGGAGCGGGTCGCGTTTGGCAAGCCGCTCGCGGAGAACAACGTGGTGGTCCACGGGATTGCCAAGTCCAGGATGGAAATCGATCAGGCCCGGCTTCTCACGTTGAAGGCCGCCCACATGATGGACACCGTTGGCAACAAGAAGGCGCGCAAGGAGATCGCGATGATCAAAGTAGTAGCGCTTCAGGCGGCGTGCTCCGTCCTCGATCGTGCGATTCAGGTCCACGGCGCAAAGGGTGTCAGCCAGGACACTTTCTTGGCCCACGCCTACGCCTTTCAGCGCGCGCTGCGCTTCGGCGATGGCCCGGACGAGGTTCACACTGAAACCGTGGGCAGGCTCGAGCTGCGTGGAGGCAGAGCATGAAACGCTTGGAGGGCAAACGTGCCGTGGTGACTGGCGCCGGGAGCGGCATTGGAAGAGCCACGGCCATCGCCATGGCCGGGGAGGGCGCCAGCGTAGTCGCGGTGGACTACGATGGTGCCGCTGCTGAAGCCTGCGCCGAGGAAATTCGCCAAACGCAGGGGAACTGCGTAGCGCAAGAGGCCGATGTCAAAGACGAGCAACGGGTCATCGAAGGGATCGAGCTTTGCGTCGAGCGGTACGGCGGCATCGACATCTACTACGCCAACGCGGGCATCGGCGGCGAGTTGCAGCCTCTCACTGCGGTGAGCCGCGAGTCGATGATCGAGGTCCTCTCGGTCAACTTGATCGCGCCAATGCTGGCGATCAAGCACGCAGCGCCCAGGATGGTCGCGCAGGGCGGCGGCGCGATCATCTGCACGGCATCGGTTGCCGCGTTAGGAGCGAATGCGGCCCCCGTCGTCTACAGCGCGAGCAAGGCCGGCGTCGTGAGCCTCGTACAAGGTGCAGCCCAAGAGCTCGCGGACACCAACGTCCGAGTCAATGCCGTATGCCCGGGTCTCATCGAGACGGGCATGACCAAGTTCGTGTTCGATGCAGCGCGCAGTCGCGGGGTGGAGGACAAGATTGGCCAACTCAATCCCCTTCGACGCCCAGGTGACCCAACTGAGATCGCGGCGGCGGTCGTGT
>JAFDAJ010000410.1 GCA_019313915.1 Deltaproteobacteria bacterium | reverse complement strand
CGTACTTGAACGGGTTGGCGCCAATGGCTTCCTGGAAGCCAACGCCATTGATCAGCGCCTGACGCACGTAGCTGAAATCTATCTTACCGCGGACCCCGCCTGTGCCGAGCAGATGCTGGAACAGCTCGAAGTCGGCGAACTCATCGTGAGGAGACAGGGCTGGGTGGGTATCCGACTGCCCCTTGGTCTGGAGGATCTCCGTCGCGACCTCGTTGCGGGCCCTTCGCGCGGCCCAAGCCTTGTCGATGGCCACCCCGTTCGAGGTATTCGGGTTGTACATCATGCTGTTGCTGACGTTGCCGTTGTGGGGAATCGCGAAGACTTCGTGGCCCATCTTGCGTTGGGTCTCGAGGTACGTCCACAGATCCTCCTCTTTGTCCGAATCCACCGCCGAGAAGGTGACGTCGGGCCCCTTGTCGTCGCGGAAAAAGACGTTGCGATGCAGGTTCTCCCCATAGGGGATCGAGGTCCACTCGAACGCGATCAGCGTCGTGAACTTCCCCGGGTCATTGTGCTTGTTGGTGATCTCCTTGTGACGATCCCAAGCCGATTTCTGCGCCTCGAGGTTGTCGAAGCCCTTCGGGGAACCGCCCGCCTGAATCGCCTGCATGATGAGGCCGAAGGCGCTGTCCATGTCCTTTGGATTACCCGTGGCAACTAGCTCGCCGATGGGGCTTTTCGACAGCGGGTTCTTGGGGTCGAGCGTCAGTGGGAGCAGCCCCATCAGATACGCGTGGTCGGTCACTGCGCACCAGTCGTAGGGCGTCCGCTTCTGCACCATCTCGCCCGTTGTGGACTTCTTGATCGCCTTGCCTTTACAAAAATTGTATGCGTCGTCCGGCGTGTTGCGAGTGCCCATCGCGAAGGCATCCGGCGAATTCGCCGTGTGCAGATGCTGCTCCCCGAAGTAGACGTTCTTCAGCGGGTTGGGTGCGTCCGAAGCGCGACCCGGCTCCCCAACGGGCGACGGTCCCGACGGCGTGTCCGCGACCTGGGGTTCGCTCGGAGACGGCGTGGCAGGCACAGACGCATCGTCCGCCGCCTTCGGTGCCGGAGCATCCGCGGCCTTGTCGCCACTACCCTGACAGGCAACCAACAAAGCGAGCGAAACCAGCGCGGCGTATCGTCGAAAACTCATGAGTTTCTCTCCTTACTTCGTTCTCACAACCCCAGGGGTCGCTGACTTCACTTCAACCTCTTCACAGGTGGCATCTCCCAGGTCTTGTCTAGAATGGATTTGCCCGGGCCGTAGGTGCGGAGCACCAGCCAGAAGGGTCCCTCAGGCGCTGGCAGCCAGTTGCTCTCGTTGTCCTTACCGGGAGACTTGGCCTGGAAGGTAATAGTGATCGACCCGTCTTTCGCTTTCTTTAGCCCGGGCGTGGCGCTGCCGATGGAATAGCGATTGATAGGATTGTCGACCAGCCAGCGTTGGGGGAGCTTGTACATGGTCCAGGACCAGAAGTTCTTCGCAGGTGGGATCTGATCCGCAGTGAATGTGATCGTGTAGTTGCCCTTGCTGCCGTCAAAGAGCTCTCCCTGGTCGTCCTTGGGGACCGCGAAATAGACCGACACCTTTTTCACATTGCCGAAGATGCCAACCCGATCGCGGCACTGACATCCGTGCCGAGCGCTGACGAATCCCACGCCTCGCCGGGAACGAGGCCAATCTTGGCCATCCGGTCCTGAACCGGCTTGTCCTGTGGATTGGGCGTCGTGAAGGGCAAGAGGAAATTGACGTAGGCCCAGAACTCGTCGGTCGTCTCGACACCGTCCTTCCAGGGCTTCCACTCAATCGCAGGAGCCGGCTCAGGCGCTGTCCTGCCGAGGTACGTGCTGAGCGGTTGGAGCTTGTACTGCTTCTGGATCTTCTCGACGTTGGGCAGATCCTCGGGATCGAATAACTGGGTACGAGTCAGCGTGCCGAGGAAACTGGAATCGCCTTGGATGACGCGCTTCACGCCCTTGGGGAGCTTGCCCTCCCACGTCGGCGAGGCCAGGAGCACACTCACGCCGTCGTTGCCGTCTTCGACCGATCCGGGGTTGTCGAGGACGAAGCCCCAGAGGTCGTCCCACTGGCTGGTGTAGAAGCGGCTCTTTTCGATTCTCGGGAGGGTCACCACCCACGGCTCGGCACGCAGGTCGACCCATGCGTATGAGTACGGCGAGTCGTTGTTCGGCGAAACGATGTCGGTGTCCTTCGGCGAAGATGTTCCGAGATGAAGCCACTCGCCGAAGCCGCCGCTATAGGACTCGGACTTGGTGTCAATCGCCTGCAGATACATCGTGCGGTACATCATCACGAGCGGGTAGTTGAAGATGTAAGCGTCCTTGGCGATGGCCCTCGCCTCGTCCGGCGTCAGTTGCTCATCGCCCGCGGACGTCTCGGCTTGCGCCGGCGTCGTGCTCTCTGCCTTGTTGCCGCCGTTATGACAGGCAACGGCATTCGTCAACAACACTAGTGCGAACAGCTTTTGGCGCGACATTCTCTCTCTCTCTCGGGAAGACGGTGGTCGACTACTTCGTGGCCTTCGTGGGCGGCGTGTACCAAATCGGTGAGGACCAGGCGCGCTCTTGAATGGTTGCCGGGACGGTCTTGGGGGGCTCGACGCCGAGCTTCGCGGCGTCGTACGTCGACCAGCGCGGAGTGGGGATCTCGACGACGCGCACATAGTAGACGGCGCGATGCTTGGGGTTGAAATCGGGATCGGTCCAGACGACGCTCAACTGCGTGTCGCCGATGTCGTTGGTGTAGGTCGCCTTGCCGATGTCGACCGTGTTGCCGACGGGGGCCACCTTGCCCTTCTTGCCGACGGTGCGCTCATCCGAGAGCGCCACGTTGTAGATGCGCTCCTTGGCCTTGCCTCGCTCGACCCAGCCCTTGATGATCTGGATGCGATCGAGGTTGCCGCTTTGCGGGTCTTTGAGAGCTTGCACCGCAAACGTTGGCCCTTCCGTGCCCTCGGGCCTCGCGGCCAAATCTCCGCCCATCGGGACGCCATTGGCATAGGCCTTCTTGACGAAGTCCTCGTCGCTCGGGAGGTCATCCGCGTAGTCCCAGCCCCCGAAGAAACGCAAACGAATCAAGGGCCCCGAGGTTCCGTAGGTCTCTTTTCGCTTCATGGCGTCGAAAATGGAGGCCCGAGTGTTCTCCTCGGCCCAGACGGCCGTTGCGCCTGCCGACCCGACCACCGCGGCCGGCTCACCACTTGCGTTCGGCTTCGGGTCGAGGCGGACCTTGGGGGTGTCGTCGCCCACTCCGTGAGCGCCGTGCCAGTTGAACTCCTCGTTCCCGGAATACCCCGAATGCACATCCGCGCCGGCGACGATGCCGTACTTGAACGGATTCGTGCCGAGCTTCTCTTCGTGGATCAGACCCGCGGTCAGCGCCTGGCGAATGTAGCCATGTTTGACCTTGCTCACTCTCAAGCTGCCGATCAGGTGCGGGAACATCTCGAAATCCGCGAACTCATCGTTGGGCGAGAGCGAAGGATGGGTTTCCGAGGCGCCCTTGGTCTGGATCATCTCCGTGAGTG
>JAFDAJ010000149.1 GCA_019313915.1 Deltaproteobacteria bacterium | reverse complement strand
CGCATCGAGCTCACCGATCAGCGGCTTTCAGTGTTGCTGGGCGAGGCGCCCGGCCGGGAGTTCCCGCTCGACGACAAGGTGCTCCCGGACATCGGGCCGACGCCGGAGATCGAGGTTCCCGCAACGCTGCTCCAGGCGCGTCCGGACATCCAAGCCATGCAGAAGCGGGCTGAAGCCGAGGACCGTCGCTTGGCCGCTGCCATTGGCGCGCGACTTCCGCAGATCACGCTGGACTTCACGCCGTCATACACGTGGCTCAAAGCAGAGATATCGGGCGCGGTGGACCCCATCACAGGCGATCCACTCGGTGCGAGGTCAGCCTATGGCTGGAACTGGAACGCCGGAGCCCACTTTTCCGTCCCGGTGTTCGACGGCCTTCGTGGTTGGTCGGCGATCAAAACGCAGCGCGCCGTCTCGGACCAACTCTTGGAACAGTACGCCGAGACCATTCTCACCGCCCTTCTGGAAGTCGAGAGCTCCCTCGTCCTCGAGCGCCAGGAGCGCCTCCGCATCCAATTCCTCGAAGACGAGTTCCGGCTCGCCAACATCACCCTCGAAGCGACACGGGATCGCTACCGAGCTGGCCTGAGCGACTTCTTGCCCGTGCTGACCGCGTTGGCGACGCGGCAGATTTCCGAGCTCCAGCTCGTCGCGTCACGCCGACAACTGGTTTCCTACCGCGTCCAGCTCTATCGAGCCCTTGGAGGGGCGTGGCCCGAAGAATTTGGAGAGCCCGAGAATGACTAAACGAAGCGAGCGTCGCTTGAAGTGGACCCTGTCGATCGGCGTGATCGTCGCCGCGGTCGCCGTGGCGCTCATCTTGGTCGCCACGAAACCAGAGCCTCCGCGCGCGGAAAAGCCACTCGAAGGAACGCTGGTCGAAGTCATTCAAATCGGCGCGAGCACACACGACGTCGACTTGCACGCGAAGGGAACCGTCGTACCTGCAAAGGAAATCGTGCTCCAGGCTGAGCTCGGCGGGCGAGTCGTTTGGCAGAGTTCGGAGCTCGTCGCAGGCGGGCGCTTCAAAGCAGACCAGCCGATCCTTCGCATCGATCCTCGCGACTACCAGCTCGCGGTGGAATCGTTTCGCTCCCAAGTGAACCGGGCGAGGCTCGACCTCTCAATCGAGGCGCGCAGAGGCGAAGTCGCCAAGCGCGAATGGGATGCTTTTGGCGAAATGGACGTCTCCGACGAACAGCGCGCCCTCGCCCAGCGCGAGCCGCAGCTCGAGGCCTCCAGGCTCGCGCTCAAAGCCGCGCAAAGCAAGCTCAAGAAGGCGCAGCTGGACTTGACGCGCACCACGCTTCGCACTCCGTTCAACGCCATGGTGGTCAGCGAGAGCGTCGACGCGGGCCAGTTGATCAGCCCGCAAACAGCCGTGGCCCGGCTCGTCGGGACCGATGAATACCACGTGCAGGTGTCGGTCCCTGTGGGCGCTTTGAGATCCGCGCGAGTTCGAACTGCGGACGCAGCTGGCTCGGAGGCCAAGGTCATTCAGCACGTCGGCCAAGAGACCATCGAACGACGCGGAGAGGTGATCCGGCAGCTCCCAGACCTCGACCCGGGCGGCGCGATGGCGCGCCTCTTGGTCAGCATCGAAAATGTCGCCATCGCGGCGCAACCCATCGACAACGCGATCCGCGTCCCCAGAGTCGCTCTGAGAAACGGGCGCAACGTGTACGTGATGAACGACGACGACCTACTCGAGATCCGCGAGGTCCAGATTGCATGGACCGAGCCGGACGCAGTTCTCGTGACCAGCGGCTTGCAGCCCCACGAGCGCGTCGTCACCAGCCGAATCGCGACGCCTGTACCGAACATGCTTCTACGCACCGCGGAGCAGACGCCTGAGGCTGCGCCCACCGATCCGAGCGAGCCCGCCGCCCAAGCCACCCCATGACCGACGCCAACGACTTCGACCCTGACGAGGAGCGCGGCCCGGTCGCCTGGATGGCCAAGAATGCCGTCGCCGCGAACGTCCTGATGCTGATCTTGATCGTCGGGGGCCTCGTGACTCTGGCGTCTGGAATCAAGCAGGAGGTGTTCCCCGAGGTCGAGCTCGACATGGTCTCGGTCAACATCATCTACCCGGGCGCAAGCCCCGCGGAGGTCGAGCAAGCCGTCGTGCTCGCAGTCGAAGAAGCGGTTCGCGGCATCGATGGGGTCAAGAAGGTCACTTCCTCGGCAACGGAAGGGCGCGCGAACACCCTCGTGGAGCTGTTGCTCGGCGCCGACACCGACCGGGCCTTGAACGACACCAAGAGCGCCATCGATCGAATCACCTCGTTTCCCGAAGACGTGGAACGCCCGACCGTTAGCCTCCTCTCAAACCGGCAACAGGTCATCTCACTGGTCCTCTACGGAGATGTCGACGAAGCGACGTTGCGCTCCGTGGGCGAAAACAGCCGCCGCGCGCTTCTGCAAGACCCGCGCATCACTTACGTAGAGCTCTCCGGGATTCGCCCTCTCGAGATCAGTATCGAAGTCCCACAGGCCCAGCTCCGGAAGTACGGGTTGACCCTCGACGAAGTCGCAGCTCGTGTGCGCGCCGCATCCGTGGAGCTCCCGGGCGGAGCCGTGAAAACACAGGCAGGCGAAGTTCTGCTCCGCACGACCGAGCGGCGTGATAGCGGCCACGAGTTCGGCAACATCATCCTCCTAAGCCAGCCGGACGGCTCGCAAGTCCGCGTGCGTGATGTGGCGACCGTGCGGGATGGCTTTCGTGAGATCGACAAGGAGGCCACCTACAACGGCAAACGCGCAGTGATGCTCAACGTGTACCGCGTCGGCAACGAGACCCCGCTCACCGTCTCCGCAGCGGCCAAAGAGTACGTCGCGGAGCTCCACGAGACGTTGCCCGAAGGCCTGCATGCGGCGCCGTGGTTCGACACCGCCGAGATGTACGAAGGCCGACTCTCGCTGCTAGTCGGCAACGCGCGCATCGGCCTCCTCCTCGTCCTATTGACCCTGGGCCTGTTTCTCGAGGCACGTCTGGCATTCTGGGTGACACTCGGCATCCCGATCTCGTTCGCAGGGTCCCTACTCTTCTTCCCGGCGAGCGAAGTGTCGATCAACATGATCTCGCTCTTCGCGTTCATCATCACGCTCGGCATGGTCGTCGATGACGCCATCGTCGTCGGTGAAGCGATCTACAAACAACGCATGGACGGCAAAGGGCGCCTGGAGGCCGCCATTGGGGGCACAAGAGAAGTCGCACAGCCGGTCATCTTCGCAATTCTGACCAGCTGCGTCGCATTCGCCCCAATGCTCATGGTGCCAGGACCGATGGGGAAGTTCTTCCGCGTCATCCCCATCGTCGTCATCTCGGTCTTGATGATCTCGCTCGTCGAGTCGCTCCTGATCCTTCCCGCTCACCTTTCGCACCCGATGCCATGGTGGGTCCGAATCGTGCTGTCGCCCTATCTCTGGGTCATGCGCGTGTTGGCCAAGCTGAACATGGCCCACCGCCTGCAGCACCACATCCAGCACACCTACGTGCCGATCTTGCAGAAGGCCCTCCGTTGGCGCTACTTCACCATCGCCGTAGGCGTCGCAATGCTCGTGCTGACGATGGGATACGTCGCGGGCCGGATTCCGTTCACCTTCCTGCCCAAGGTCGAAGGCGACATGATCACCGCGCACCTGAAAATGCCGGTTGGAACGCCCGTGTCCGAGACCGAGCGGATCGCGGACCGCATCGCGGGCGTCGCTCAGTCGATCATCGACGCGGAAGACGCGAAGGTCGACGCGCCCACGATTTCGCGTGGCCTCTACGAGGAGGTCGGGGCCATGACCCTGTTGGAGGCGGGTCCCGAGGGTTCCCTATCGACCGAGGGAAGTCACTACGCCACGGTGATGACGTATCTCATCGATGCCGGTGACCGCGCCCTCACTACCCAGCAGTTCGTTCAGCGATGGCGCGACGAAATCGGTGAGGTCCCGGGTGCAGAGTCACTCACGTTTGCGTATGAAGTCGGAGTCGAACCCGGCAAGCCGATCGACATTCAGCTGATCCACGACGATGTGCCCACGCTCGAGGCCGCCGCCGAACGATTGGCCACCGAGATCGCTGCCTACAGCGGTCTCCGTGACATCGACAGCGGCGTCACCAAAGGCAAAGACCAACTCGACTTCCGCCTGACCGACGCAGCCTTGGCCCAAGGCTTGACCGAGTTCGACCTCGCACGACAGGTTCGCGCCGGGTTCTTCGGTGCCGAGGCCGTACGCCAACAGCGCGGTCGCGACGAGGTTCGCGTGTACGTCAGACTGCCGCTCGAAGAGCGACGCTCCTTGTACAACGTGGAAGAGCTCATCGTCCGCACGCCCATGGGCGGGGAGATGCCCCTTTCCCAGGCCGCCATCGTCACCAGGGGCCAGGCCTACACGATCATCAAGCGGACAGACGGCCGGCGCAACATCGCCGTCACCGCCGACGTGGCCGATGAAGACTCCAACGCCAACGAGATCAACGCTCAAATCCGTGCACGGGAGCTCCCGCAACTCCTCGCCGACATCCCCGGACTCTCCTACAGCCTCGGCGGCGAGCAAGAGCGTCAGGCCGAGACCATGGGTGCGCTGGGCCTAGGATTCATTCTGGCCATGATCGTGATGTTCTCGATGCTCGCGGTCGCGTTCCGTAGCTATACCCAACCCATTCTCGTCATGTCCGCCATTCCGTTCGGAATGGTGGGCGCCGTGTGGGGTCACGTCGTGATGGGCTTCTCGCTTAGCCTGATGAGCATGATGGGGTTGATCGCGTTGTCGGGCGTCGTCGTGAACGACTCGCTGATTCTCATCGTATCGATCAATCGCTACCGCGAGGAAGGCATGAGTGTCTGGGAGGCCATCGTCGCAGGTGGCGCGCGGCGGTTCCGTCCGATCTTGCTGACCTCGCTCACCACGTTCTTCGGCCTCGCACCGATGATCCTCGAAACGTCGGTGCAAGCTCGCTTCCTGGTCCCGATGGCCGTCTCGTTGGGCTTTGGCGTGCTGGCTGCCACGATGATCATGCTGCTCATCGTGCCCTGCAGCTATCTCATCCTCGAAGACGCGCGGCGCAACACGGGCAACGTCTTCGCCCGGCTGCGCGGACAGCCGACGGTGCCACCACCGCCACCGACGGTGCCGTCGGAAGCGGATGTCGAGCTACTGACCGCCGAGTAGTCCCGAGGGCAAGAGCGCTAGGAAGCGGCCGAAATCGTCCAGGTGCCCGTGGCAGCGTGATTACGGTTGAGCTCGACGGGCTTTCGCATGAGGCCCATCGCCGCCACTGTGGAGTGCATCGCCGCCCAGCGGGCAAGGCTGCGATACGCCACGAGTTGCGAACCACCCGGATTGCGTGCCGCGTGGTCTTTGGCGACCTCGAAGACCTCGAGGTAGCGCTTGACGCAAGCCTCGGGATCAGAGCGACGCTTCGCATTGCGCGTGGCCTGCTCGGACATCTGGCATCGAAGCGTCGCCTTGGTCAACAGCAGCTCGATATGCCCGCCGAACTGACTGTCCGCGTCTTCAGCCGTGGGATCGACTAGGAAGCCGTCCTGAGCATCGGTGACCTGACCAGCAACGCCCATGCCGTCGTCCATTGCGACGACCGGAAGGCCGCACCAAAGCGCCTCGCTGATCACCTGACCGTACGTCTCCGAAAGGGAAGTGTAGACGAAGAGGTCGGCGTGGCGGAACCAAGCAGGCATCTGTTGCAAGCCCTGCTCCCCGACGAAGTGCGTGCGGTGATCGATGCCGAGTTCCTTGGTAAGCTCCTTGAGGGCCTCGCTCTCTGGGCCGTCGCCGACGAGTGTGAGCGTGGCGCCCTCGACCCGCGGGTACACGTGCTGCGCAAAGATGCGCAGAAGGCGATCGACTTCTTTCTCACGGGCGTGCCGGCACACGACGAGAAGCCGCGCACCTGGCTTCGCTTCAGCCGCGAACGGATCGTCCTGACCGGTCTCGTCGAAGATTCGCGTTTCAATGGCGCGCGGGATGACGTGAATGGGAACCTCGACGCCATGCTCCCGCCAGTAGCGCTTGAGGCCGGGGCTCAGGCACACCAATGCATCACCGGCGTTGTAGGCGTCAGTCGTGTTCGACTCGACCCACGGCATTACCTTCTCTTCGAAGAGGTGGTTGACGGACGAGACGTGGTTGAGAGCGTCCGGGAGCAGGACATTGTAGACGCTCGGCATGTGAACCGTGTTGACACAGACCAGCGGGACCCCATGTCGCTGACGGAGCCAGCCACCGGCGTAGAGCAACCCGCTCGGGCTCTGCGCGAGCAGCATGTCGAAGTTGGCGTCTCTGAGGGCCTCCAGCGACGATTTGGAGGGCATCGCAAGATAGAACCCGGGGTGGTTGCGCAGCGGAATGCTCGGTAGCGAAATGTACCGCGGCGGAAGCTCGCTCGGCTGGGCGTTGGGATCGTCGGGACCGACGATCGTGACTTCGTGGCCGCGCCCTGTCATTTCGCGGTAGAGGAATTGGGATGCATAGGACGACCCATTCGCGTACGGAATCCGTACGTAATCGTTTAGAATCGCCAACCGGCGCAGCCATCGTCGCTCATGCGAGTACATCAAGGCCCTCCGTGTGTTTCATTCGTGAAACTGTCAACCGTGAATCATGTTCACACCCTGTGATTAAAGGTGTTGTTCGATGACTACAGCGCACGACATCGACCCCTTCCCGCAGCCTGGTTTACCGCGTTTCTTGGGTCCTTCTGAGGCGTTGTTGGACACATGGTCCCTCTCCTGGTCCCCTTCCATGCGAGAAGCGGGCCAGTTTTATACTTTGGTTCCATGAAACAGGAAAATTTCGACATTCTCGTCAATCGGGGCGGCCGCGCCGCTCTGCCGTCACGATGGGGTCGCAAACTCATAGATCCATCGACCTCCATGACTCGCATCGCATACTTCGTCCACGGCCGCGGGAAGGGCCACGCCATCCGGACCCAGGCAGTCATGGGGGGCTTGCGCCGGAGCCACGACGTCCGGGTCTTCTGCGCCGGCGAAGCCTGGGACGTGTTGAAGGATGTTCCCGGCGCCGAACCTGCGCTGCCCTGCTTGCCAGGCAAAGGGATGCTCCGGGCGTTCGCACTTCGGTTTCGGGGTGACCGCGAACGATTGCAACGCTGGTCTCCAGACCTCGTGGTCAGCGACGGGGACGGCCCCTCGGTGAACGCGGCGAAATCGCTCGGAATCCCAGTGATGGCGGTTGGGCACGGTCTGATCCTTCATCACACGCATCTCAACTCGGCATTGCCCTTCCGCCAGCACGCTCGTGAGCTCGTCAACGTGGCGAGCTCGTCGTGGCCCGCGACTCGAAGGGTGGCGGTGCACTTCGCCCCCGTGAGGCCGCGAACGCCTGGCACCTACGTCGCCCGTCCGGACCTGCGCAGCGGGATTCAGCGGGCGTCGAGGCGCGAAGACTTCCTGCTGGCGTATTTCCGCGACGGCAACGGGTTGGCCCCGCTCGAACGGCTCGTACGCCGCGGCCACCGTGTGGTGCTGTTCGGCGAGCCGCGGAAAGTTCCCCGGGGGGTCGAGGTCCATCCCTCCAACGTGCAAGCGTTTGCCGAGGCGCTGGGCCGCTGCCGGGCCGTGGTCGGATCCGCGGGCAACCATCTCCCTGCCGAATGCGCGATGCTGGGCATCCCGATGCTCGCGCTTCATCGTGGAGACGATGGCGAGCATCAAATGAACGCACGCCTCGTCGAAGCCGCCGGCATTGGAATCGCCGCGGATTTCGGGCGATGCACCCCAGAGCTCATCCAACGCTTCGAAGCCGAGCTCGACAAGCCCCGAGACCAGCTCGCCGCCCGCACCCGGGCAATGCGCCCCGCTTCCGAGGTCATCCCTCGCGCAATCGACCAGCTCTGCCGGCATCGGTCAGAGCGTGCAGCATGGAAGACGCGGACCGCCTGACCAGCTCACGGCCAAGGGCAAGTTCTCCAGGACAAAGGACGGGTAAGGCTTGGCTTTGACAGCCATCACCCGTCACGCTACAAGGCCCGTCCCGAAGGGCTACGCCCTGAGGTGGATGCGGCGGTAGTTAAGTTGGTTATAACGCCGGCCTGTCACGCCGGAGGCCGCGAGTTCGAGTCTCGTCCGCCGCGCCAATGATTCCCGATAGTTAGCAGCTATCGGGTTTCTTCTTTTTGGGGTGTGGGCACCGGAATGGGCACCACTTTGGGGGTGCGCTGGACGTGTGGGCACCACGGTGCTGCCTAGTCAAAACGGTTGGCGCGCGACGAGTGCTCG
>JAFDAJ010000148.1 GCA_019313915.1 Deltaproteobacteria bacterium | reverse complement strand
ACCTCGCGCCGGGTCTCCTCGCTAAGTCCAGCCTCGGCGATCCGCTCGCGGATGAATTGGGCCACGCCTTGCCGAAGGGCGCGCTCCTCCGATCGCTCGGCGGCCCACTCCTCGAACGCTCGGAGCACGGCGGCCCTTTGCGACTCCGGCGACGAGTCACACACAGCGCAACGCCCCCCACGCGCTCAGAAGCATGAGGCGAGGATCCAAACTGTAACCGTTCCAGTTGTCGTGCGTCGACGTGCCTTTTTCTACGTCTTTTTGAGATCCGTCGAAACTCGTGATTCCCTGTTTTTTGCAGGTAATTCGCGCTTTTTCGGTGTCTCCGGAGGGGAGCGCTCTATCCAGCTGAGCTACGCGTCCTCGTGGCCTCCCACCTACCCAACCTTCCCCCGACAAGCAAGGGGACAGGATCCGGGGTCGCAACTGCATGTATTCGCCTCAGTTCTCAGGCAAGGATCCCAAGGGGAACGCTTCCGCTCGCTGGGTTTTTCCGCTGAAACCCTGTGTAAGAACGGGGTGTTAGGCACCCGGATCCTGTCCCCCTCGTGCTATGAGGGCGGAGTGAACTTGTGGCAGGCGATTCTTATTTTTCTCTTGAGTGCAGCGGTTTTGGTTCGGGCTGGGTCTTCGCTCGCGGGGTATGCGGATCAGATTGCTGAGCGCATGCGGATGAGCCGGCTTTTCGTGGGGACGCTGATGCTTGCGTTTGCGACCTCGTTGCCTGAGCTGGTGACCGACATCACGGCGGCTCGGGCGGGGGCGCCGGACCTCGCGGTGGGTGATCTATTCGGCTCGTCGATGGCGAACATGGCGATTCTGGCCATCATCGACCTACTCTATCGGGGAAAGGTTTGGCCGTCGGTCGAGCTCGGCCATGCTCGGGTCGCCTCGGTCGGGATTGCGCTGACCGCGATTGCTGCGCTGAGCGTCTTTACGAAGTCCACGCTTAACATCGGATGGGTTGGCCTCGCACCAATTCTCATCGCGGTGATTTACGTGCTCTCGATGGCGTGGTTTCGACGCATGCCGCTTCTGGCGCGGCCCGGCCTCGAGTCACCGGAGATCCCGATGCAGAAACCAACCGGATGGAGCCAGAAGGCTGCCGATATGTCGCTCCGTGGGCTTTGGTTTCGCTTCGGCACCTCGGCACTGCTGATCTTGCTCACGGCGCCGATCACCACGCTCAGCGTCAAAGCCATCGCGGATTCGACGGGCATCGCCCAAACCTTTCTGGGCGCCGCACTCTTGGCCGTCACCACCTCCCTGCCCGAGCTCATCGCGTCGATCGCATCGGTGCGAATCGGCGCTTACGACATGGCGGTCGGCAATCTCTTCGGGAGCAACGTCGCCAACATGAGCATCCTCGTATTCGCGGACCTCGCTTACACCGACGGCCCGATTCTTGCGGCCGTCTCACAAGGGCAAGTCGTGGCGGCGCTCGGCGCCATCTTGCTGATGTCGGTCGCGGTCGCCGCCATCGTGGGCGAATCGGAGCAAACCCGCCTGCGGAAATTCGAGCCAGACGCGATCGTGCTCCTGATCATCTATGCTGCGACGCTGGTTGCCGTCGCGTTCTACGGCTAAGACTTCGAGCGCAACGCGGAATGCGCTGCGGAAAGCCGCGCGACGGGGACTCGGTAGGGGGAGCAGCTCACGTAGTCGAGCCCGAGCCGGTCGCAGATGGCAATCGACGCCGGATCGCCTCCGTGCTCACCGCAGACACCGGTTTCGATGTCGGGACGGGTCTTGCGCGCCTGGCTGACTGCGAGACGCATGAGCTTGCCGACCCCGTCTTCATCGAGCGTGGCGAAGGGGTTGGCGGGGAGAATTCCGTCCGCCAGGTAGCGCATCAAGAATCCCGCCTCGGCGTCGTCGCGGCTCATGGCGAACGTCATCTGGGTGAGGTCGTTGGTGCCAAAGGAAAGGAACTCGGCGTATTCGGCGATTTGATCCGCCGTCAGAGCCGCGCGAGGGACCTCGATCATCGTGCCGAATTGGTATTTCACCTCGATGCCCCGCTCGGCCATCACCTTGCGCGCCTCCACTTCCAGCACCTCGCGCTGCCGTCGAAGCTCGTTCACGTGGCTGGTGAGGGGAATCATGATCTCCGGGACCGCCTTGCCGCCCTCACTGGTCACCTCGCAGGCCGCCTCGAAAATCGCTCTCACCTGCATGCGTGTGAGCTCCGGGATGAGAATTCCCAGCCGCACCCCGCGTAGACCCAGCATCGGGTTCGATTCGCGGAGGGCTCCGACCTTGTCGAGCATCGCCTGTGTTTCCGAGATCTTGGCTGTGATTTCTTCGACTTTTTCGAGGGTCCGCGCGTTGGTGACTCGAATCTGAAGGTCGGTGAGCTCCCGAGTCAGCTCCTCGAACCCCGGGAGGAACTCATGGAGCGGCGGGTCGATGAGCCGGATGATTACAGGAAGGCCGTCCATCGCCCGGAAGAGCCCGGCGAAGTCCTCCCGCTGAAAGGGAAGCAGTGCCTCGACGGCCTCGCGGCGCTCCGCGAGGATCTGGGTGGTGATCATCCGCTGGACCGTGGGCAGGCGCTCCGGCTCGAAGAACATGTGCTCGGTGCGGCACAGGCCGATGCCTTCCGCGCCGTACTTTCGGGCTCGCACCGCATCGGCGGGGTAGTCGGCGTTGGCGCGAACACCGAGACGCCGGAAACCGTCGGCCCAGCCCATGAGGCGCGCGAGCGACTCGTCGTCCATGTCGGGCACCACCGTATCGAGCTTGCCGATGAAGACCTCACCGGTGGTCCCATCGATGGAAATCCATTCGCCTTCGTGGACCTCGATGTCGCCCACAGTCATGACGCGAGCGACGAGATCGATACTGAGCTCCGAGGCGCCGACGACGGCCGGCTTTCCAAACTGGCGGGCAACGAGTGCAGCGTGGCTGGTGCGGCCGCCGCTCGAAGTCAGCGTGCCTTTCGCCGCCAACATCCCATGCACGTCATCGGGCTTGGTCTCGGGTCTCACCAACACGACGTCGCGCTTGCTCTCCTTCACCCAGCGCTCCGCCAAGTCGGGGTCGAACGCCACGACCCCAGTCGCCGCCCCGGGCGATACGTTCAGCCCGTGGGCGATCACTTTGTGCCCCGCTTTGGCCTCCCTCGAGAACTGCGGGTGGAGGAAGAATTCGATCTGCTCGGGCTCGACTCGCAGCACAGCTTCCTCACGACTGATCAGCCCCTCGTCCGCCAGCTCCACTGCGATCCGGACGGCAGCCTGCGCCGTCCGCTTGCCCGTACGCGTCTGCAGAATCCAAAGCTTCCCGCGCTCGACGGTGAACTCCATGTCTTGCATGTCGCGGTAGTGACGCTCGAGCCGCCGCGCGATCCCCTCGAACTGAATGTAGATCTCCCGCATCTCGGTCTTCAGTTGCTGCAGAGGCTTGGTCGGCCGGGTGCCGGCCACGACGTCTTCGCCTTGCGCGTTCGTGAGGTAGTCGCCCTCGAGCGCGTTCTCACCCGTGGTCGCGTTGCGCGACATCGCCACGCCGGTGACCGACCCTTCGCCGAGATTGCCGTACACCATCGTGACGACATTCACCCCAGTGCCGAGGTCGTGCGCGATATGAGCTGCATCACGATAGTTGCGCGCCCGCTTGCCATTCCAACTATCGAACACCGCCTGGGTCGCCATTCGCAGCTGCTCCTCGGCATCAGAGGGAAACTCGATGCGCGCGTGCCGACGGACGATCTCTTTGAACTCACCGACGATGGAGCGAAGGTCATCGCCGGTCAGGTCCGCATCGGTCCGGACGCCGCGCCGGTCGCGGTAGCTGGCGAGCACGTCTTCGAACGGCTCGTCACGCACGCCGAGGACAACGGTTCCAAACATCTGAATGAGACGCCGGTAGGAGTCGAACGCGAAGTGCTCGTTTCCGGTCAGCTTGATCATGCCCTCGGTGACCTGGTCGTTGAGGCCGATGTCAAGGACGGTGTCCATCATGCCGGGCATCGAGAACTTCGCGCCGGAGCGGCACGATACCAAGAGCGGGTTCGACGGATCCCCGAATTTTTTCCCGGTCTTTTCTTCCATCGTCCGGAGCGCCGCCAGAGCTTGCTCCCAGAGCCCCTGCGGAAACTGTCCGCCGGCAGCGAGGTAGCCGTTGCAGGCCTCGGTCGTGATCGTGAACCCCGGAGGAACCGGAACCCCCAGCCGATTCATCTCGCCGAGGTTCGCCCCCTTGCCGCCAAGAAGGCCACGTACGCGATCCCAGTCGCCATCGACCGCAGCTTCCGCTTCGTCGAGCTCATCGAGCGTGTACACCCACTTCGTCGTCATCGGAGCTCCTCCTGACGCGCGCGCCGCGTCGCTAAAGGGCCTTTAGCCAAGGGCAGGCGGCGGCGCAACGACGCACGGCACTTCGGGTATCGGTGAGCTGTCGTGGCGAGCCGCCAAATCTCGCCGGCGGCCGCCGGCACGAGACGGCGGTCGCGCCCTTCTCCGTCGTGTTTGCGGCGGGCACGCGCCTTGCTGTCCCCGGCTGGGTGCTTCCGTGGATCGCAGCAGCGTGGCTGAGCGGGCTCTTCGTCGGCGCGCAATGGCAGCCCGACGCGGGGCCGGCGTTCGCGGGAGTGGGACTGATTGGGGCCCTTGCTGTCGCTCTGCACGGCCGAGGGCTTGGCTCCCGACTGTGGAGCGCCCCCCTTGCCTGTCTGGCGTTCTGTTGCGGCCTTGGTGTTGCGCACGAGGCGCCCGCTCCATGTTCCGTGCGCGGAGAGGCCCGATTGACGGCCCGAGTCGATTCGGTTCATCACGGATTTGGGGACGCGCGTCTCCGGCTCCGCGTTGTCGAGGGGCGCGTCTCGGAGTCGGGGCAAGCCCTCAGTGCCGGGCTCGCGATTACCGCGAAAGTCCCGGGGGCCAACGTGCCCCCGCCGGGGAGTGTCGTTGTGCTCCAAGCAGAGCTGCGCCCCCGAACCGAGCTTCGCAACCCTTCACCTCATCCCGACCTCTCGGTTGCGAGAGGCGGCGGGTGCTGGGCGCGATGGACCGAAGCCACCGCACTCGAAGTCATCGACGTGGCTGGCTGGGCCACCGTCATCGACCAGGCGCGCGCGCGTGTGCGGCAACACATGAACGAGACGCTGCCCCAGGAGGTGGCCGGCGTAGCTCGGGCGCTGGTGCTTGGTGACGGCGGGGCGCTCGGCTACGCACAGCGACAGACGATTGCGGCGGTCGGTCTGGCGCATTTGTTCGCGGTCTCCGGACTGCACGTCGCGTTGGTGAGCGGGACGCTCGTCCGATCGCTCCACTGGGTGGTTCGCGGGTCCGCAATCGGCTTCGACCCTCGCCGCCTGGCAGCAGCCCTCGGCATCCCGCTTACGTTGTTGCACGCTCTGTTCGCAGGCGGGTCGCCGAGCGCGTGGAGGGCCGCGATCACCGCGGCTCTCACCTGGGGGCTCGTCGTCATCGGCCGCCGCCCATCGGGAGCTGCCGTGACCGCCGCCGCCGCCTTGATCCTCTCTGCCCCCGATCCAGCCATGGCACTTCGCCCGGCATTCCTACTCTCGATCGTCGCCACCTCCGCCATCCTGAGCGCGCCCCGAGTCCCAAGGGCTCAACGCTGGTCACGCCTCCACGCGTCGGCAACCATCAGCGCCCGCACCCTCGTCGCCACGACACCAATGGTGTGGTGGTGGTTTGGTGGCGTCCCACTGATCGGATGGCTGACCAACATCTTTGTCCTTCCATTTGGCAGCGGGGTCGTCATCCCGTTGGCCCACCTCTTCGCCCTGTCGAGCTCGATGCCCGCAGTGGCCGAGGCAGCCGGAGCGGCGCTGACCGTCGCTGTCCGCGTCCTACTCTCACTTTGCGACACCTTCGCTCCCCTCACCGTGACTCGACGACTCCCGCCGCTCGACGTCGTACAGGGCTCCGTCGTGTTGGCGGGCTGCCTACTCTTGTTGACCGCGCGGAACTGGCGCCACCGCCTGCTCGTCCTCGTCATCTCGACGCTGTTGTGGATCGGCGCGGACCGTGCTCTCGTAGCGCGCGAGCAGCCCCGCGGCTTGCTCCGCGTCTCGTTCGTCGACGTTGGACAGGGAGATGCAACGCTGATCGATTTCCCCGACGGAAAGCTCGCGTTGGTCGACACCGGGCAAGGAGGCCGTCATCCGGCAGTCCGGGAGCTTCGGGGTCTCCTTGCAGCCCGCCGACGTTCACGGATCGACTTGCTCGTGATCACGCACGGTCACCCCGATCACTTCGGCGGCCTCCAGCATCTCATCGAGGACGTCACGATCGGAGAGATATGGCTGAACGGGCAACTACTCACCGAAGAGCAAGACGCAACGATGGCTCGTCTCGTGTCGTCTGCCATGGCGCGCGGAACCCGGGTCCGGTTCGCGCCCGAGATCTGCCGGAGGAGCCCACACTTTGGGGGCGCCGAGCTCGAGGTCTTGTGGCCTTGCCCGCGGTACGATGCGGCCCTCGGGCTCAACGACAACTCGATCTCGGTGAGGCTCGCATTCGGTCGACGCGCATTCTTGTTCACCGGCGATCTAGAACGCGACTCGGAACGGCTGCTCCTCGCCGCGGGGCGCATTCAGCGTGCAGACGTCCTCAAGGTCGCCCATCACGGCTCGAGAACCTCGACCTCCCCTGCCTTCCTCGCTGCCGTCCGCCCTTCCCTCGCCGTGATCAGCAGCGGCGCCGGAAACGGCTACGGCCACCCGAGCCCTCTAGTGCTC
>JAFDAJ010000409.1 GCA_019313915.1 Deltaproteobacteria bacterium | reverse complement strand
GCCCTCGGTTCGAACCTGCGCTGCCCGCTTCGTGGCTTCCGCCATGATTTTTTGGTTCTGTGCGACGACGGCTGCAAGCGCCTGCTGCCGTCGCGCCTCGAGCTCTGCGGATATCGTTTCGGCCACAGCCCCCCGCAGCGCATCGGTATCGACGTCGACCGAGACTCGCGGGTGCTGGATCGATCCCGTCAACTTGGCCGCAACGTCGACGTCGCTCGCCTTCGACAAGTCCAGACCGAGCCCCCGGACCTTCTTGGCAAGAGCTCCGGTCACTTTGTCGATCGGAAGGTCGGTGCTCACGCGATAGCTCATCTCCTGATCGAGGCCGTGGCTCCCGCTCACCAACAACTGCAAACCCTTGGTTTTTACCTCGAAGGGCTTCATGCGGACTGCCCCGTCTTCAATGTTGAACCGCGCCTTGAGTGAGCTCAGGTCGAGCGGCTTCGGAATCGCAGGAACGGCGTCGTGGAGCACGGCCAGGGGCTTGAAGTCGGCGCGAAGCTTGCTCTGCAACGTCATCACCAGGCCGTTGGCGTCGATCGAGCGTAGCTTTGGCTCACCGTCGTCGCCGAGCGTAGAGAAGCGACCGTCCAAGAAGCGCGCGATGGGCGCATAGGCCCGCATCGATGGCAGCGCCTCGAAAGCTTCAGCGAAGCGCACCTTGTCGACCTCGTAATCCATCTCGAAGGTGGCGGGCTTTCCGACCGGCGTGGCGACCGTCCCTGAAAGCTTCATCGAGCCCCCGAGAGCATCGGCTCTCACGCCGCTCAACGTGAGCTTGCGTCGTCGAACCCGCGCGGCCCCCTTGAAGTTCGAGAGCACGAGGTCGCCGTACGTCAGCTTCCCCACGTCGACCGCGAGCTTCGCGTTGACGTGGTCGGGGAGCAGGAACGGCGTCGTCTCCTGACCGGCCTGTTTGTCCCCTTCGTCCGAAAGGAAATCGTCGACGTAAATCGCCCGGGACTTCAGTTGCAGATTTCCCACGATGGTTTCGTCATCGCTCAGAAAAGCCGTGAACGGCGAGAGCGAGCCCGAAAGCGCCACGTCGCTCCGCCCCAAGTTTGCGCGGAACGCCTCCACCTTCGTCGCCCGGGGGGAGAGCACTACGTGCGCTTCCTCGACCTTCACGGGCGGCGCATCCTTGGCGCGATACACGATGTCCGTCGCCCGGATGTCCCCCCTCAGGCGCTTGATGTCGTCACCCTTGGCGGCAAGGTCGAGGGTCGCCGTGATCACACCTCGTAGATCTTCGACGTCTGGAATGGGATACGCGTCCGCGATCTCGGCCATGTCGAAGCGGCCCTCGAGAGCGAGTGCCACGTCGGGCTGAGAGATCGGCGTCGTGACGGCAAGGCGGCCGGACGCGTGGCTCTCTCCGGCGCGCGCCGCGTACTTCGCGACGTCGATCCGCACCTTGTCTAGATTGCCGCCCGGGTGGGTCGCCTTTGCATCGAGCGCCACGTTCGTGAGTGGCAACGGGAGGTCCGGATACTTGAGCGTGCCGTCGTGGACGAGCAGCCGTACCGCAAACGATGGGATGTCGTCATCGTCGGGGCCAAGCTGTCCTTTCACTTTCGCGTCGAGCGAGAAATTGCCGCTCGCTCGGAGGCCGGCGAAGTCCGCCGCGTACGCGTTCGGGACGGCCGAGACGAGCGCCTTGAGTGACTGCCCTTTGGCCGAGGCTACCTCCACGTCGAGGTCGAGAGCGTCATCGGTCCATCCGATGTCGCCCGAGCCGGCGACCGACAGTTCGTTCACTGCGATGCTCAGCTCCTCCAGGTCTATGTGTCGAGCGTCGGTTCGTAGCGTCGTCGCAATGGCGACTTCGACCTTCGCTTTCTTCAAGTAGGTGACGCGTCCGAGTTTGACTGACAGTTCGCCGATCGTCGTTTTTGACGCGAGGGTCTGCGCCGCACCGGTGATCGTCGCCGACCCGTCGTGATGCAGTTCATCGATCAACACGTGCGTGCCGGGGGCCTCATAGGTAATGGCCCCGTCGATGATCCGGTAGTGCCGAAGCTGAAGAACAATGTCAGCGGTGTCCGCCTCTTCTTCCGGCTCCAGCTCTTCGGATTCCTCGGCGCTCTCTTTGACGATGTCGTAGTTCGCGACCCCATCTTCGGTTACGACGACGTGGATCTCCGGATGCTCGATCGCGATCGATTCGACGACGAGCTCGTCGTCCCCGATCAAGCTGAACAGGTCGACCCCAGCCCCGAGCGACTGTACCGAGAGAAGCGTCGTTCCCTCGAACACACCCTTCCCCGCGATCGAGAGGTCGACGACTTCTACCGTCAACGTCGGGAACGTCGATAACAACGACAGGTCGATGGCCTCGAAGTCGACCGCTGCGTCGAGCCGTTCGTTGAGCTCACTACGTACGAGCTTCGCAACTCGGTCCTTCAACACGAGCGGGACGATCGCGAGCGCGGCGAGCACCAGCCCGATCGACGCTGCGATCGCGATGAGCGTAGTCTTGAACGGCTTCTTCACGGCCCCCTTCGATGGACCGAAGTATCACACGCGTGTGCCT
>JAFDAJ010000034.1 GCA_019313915.1 Deltaproteobacteria bacterium | reverse complement strand
CCGCGTATCGACACGACTTCATCGCCGTCGATCTCGACCTCGATTCCACACATCGCTTCGCAGAGGTTACAGGTTCGGTAGTGGGTGGTGGTCTGGCCGCTCATCCACGGAGCATACCCGAGCTTGGGCCTCTCGCGCACCCCTCCCCCAAATGGGGTGTACGACGCTCGTTAAGGCTTGCCGCCCTCGGTCTTCGTGGCAGCGACGAAGCGAAGCCGTAGATCGTAGAGCACTTCGGCAATCAAGCGCTCTTCCTCGCCGGTGAGGTTCCCTCTCGTCTTCGCTTCGAGCAGCGCGATGCAGTCGATTGATTGCTTGGCGTGAGCGAGGTTGACCGCTGCATCGTCTTCGGCGCAGGGCACCTCGCCCAGGCACATCAGCGCGGACGTGCTCAGCGACAAGACGAACGTGTTGAAGTCAATGCTCGGAGGCGCGCTGTCTTCCTCACTCATGAAACCTACTCCGTAATCGAATCGCCCGGGTCGATCTCGACCTGGTCATACGCGCCCTCACGGTCCGCGAGGTCGGCCAAATACTTCTCGTACTCTTCCTGCGAAATCAAGCCCTTCGCGATGTTGCGTTCCACGATGCGCTTGTCGGTTAGTCTATCACCCAGAGTTGCCATGCGGCCGAGTGTAGATTCGCCTCCCTGGCTGTCAACTCGCACGAGCTCGAGCCCCGCTAGGGGCCGTCCTGGATGAACCGCGTGGCGTAGGGAAAGGGGCTGCCCCGCCGCGCCAGGGAAGCGAGCGCCAGGGCGTCCACGCGCGCGAGTTGCTCCCGCGTGTACAGCTCGGCGGAGCCGCCCGACGCACCCCGCCGAACCATGTCCGGCAGGTGGGTCGGCTGCACGAAGGGCATCGGCACCGGCGCAAACTTGTCGTTGTTAGCCTTCATCCACCCCAGCCCGCTCCGCTCGATGACCGCGTCGCGCTCGTCGCTGCTGAGGCTCACCGCCAGGTGGGCCGCGATGCGATCGACCGCACCCGGAAGGTCGCGCTTCATATCGGCGAAGAAGAGCACCAGCACGTCCGGCGCGTCGCGCAGCGCCCACCAGCTGAGGGTGTGGTCCACCCAAGCCTCCACGCCACCCACCCGTCTGGCGAGGAACACGTCCAGCCAATCGGCCGGGTCGAGCGTGTCGGCCACCCCCAGTAGCGGCGCAAGGAAGTAGTAACTGGAGACCACGACCTCTTTGGGATTCCGCAGCACCACGACGTACCGCGCCGCGTCCGAGCGCGGCACATAGGCCTCGGCCAGGTGCGTCTTGATCACTCGCAGACCGGTCGGGCTGTCCCGCCAGCTCGCTGGGTCATCCAGGCCGATGGGGCGTCCGTCCATATTGTCTGGCCACGGCACCACGTCGTGGATGTGCTCGAACTCGGCCGCCCCGCGGTGCGCGACCTGCTGGCAGATCTGCATGGCCCAGTTGGTGCCGGACTTGACGAAGGTCGCGACGACCACGTCCCGCTCCGTGGGCGTGTAGCCCGCGAACGCGGCCCGCATGCTGCGCTCCGAGCGGAGCGAGGCGTTGGCCAACTCTACGATCTTGCGGCTCAGGCCAAGGCGCTTGGCGACGCCATGCGCGAAGCGGATAGGGGTGTAACGGTCGGGGGTCTGCACAGGGGCTCCGGGTCCCCGCACCATAGCGCGGGGGCGATAGGGGCTTCAAAAGCCTTTTTTGTCCCTTGGAACGTTAACATGACGTCGAGCCGGAGACATCGGACGCGATTTGAGCTAGGAAGCCATTCCTGGGGTGATTCCCACGCTCGCTAGCACAAGGGCTGCGAGCTGGCGGGGTCACCGACAATCTCCCGTAGGAACGAATGCAAAATGGCTGAAGGTACAATTAAGCGTCTCACCGACCGAGGCTTCGGGTTCATCGAAACCTCTCCTGGCAACGACATCTTTTTCCACATGTCGAACGTGGAAGGCGTGCGCTTCGAGGACTTGCGCGAGGGACAGAAGGTCTCTTTCGACGAAGGCCAAGGTCCCAAGGGGCCACGCGCAGAGAACGTCCGCCCTCTTTGAGGCGGTCTCCGCGCGCATCGGCGCCCAATGTCTGCGGGTTGCCGAGACACACAAGTTTGACACCCCTGCGGTGACCTCCGATCCTGGGATCGTGCTTCGCGCAGTCCCGCCATCGGCTGACCAGCTACGTGAGCTGGAGATACTGATTCGCGCGCACCACCCGCTCTTGCTGGTGGATACCGTCGAGGAGGAACGGGTTCACGTGCTCCTCGAGCACGCGGCCGAACGCACCGGCTTGCCTCTCTTTTCATGGACGCAAGTGGATGGCCTGCGCCGCGAGCTGCCCGACCCCGGGCAAACTCCCGACAGCGGACCTCCCCAGAAAGCGCTCGCCTTCATCGATCGGTCCGACCTCGAGGCGATTTTCCACCTGCGGGGGCTCGGTCCTTATCTGCACGAGCCCGCCGTCATCGCGCACATCAAGAGCATCCACAAGAAGTACTTCGGGCACCGTGGCGCCCTGGTCGTTTCCGGTCAGGGCATCGACATGCCGCCCGCCATCGAGCACTTGTTCACGCCGATCGACCTGCAGGCGCCGTCCCCGCAGGCATATCACTTGTTCGTCCAAGCGGTGTTGCGTGACCTAGCCAAGCGGCTCGAGGTCAAGGTCGAGCTATCGAGCGTAGACGTGTCCCAGCTGCTTGCCGCGTTGCATGGCCTCACCTTCTTCGAGGTACGAAAGATCATCACCCAAGCCGTCGTCGAGGACGGCGTGCTGGGGCGCGAGGACCTCGTCCGGGTGCTCGAAGCCAAGCGTCAGATCGTCGAACGTTCGGGCGTGCTCGAGTACTTCCCCCACGATCACGAGATGGGCGACGTAGCTGGCCTCGACGAGCTCAAGGCGTGGCTTCGGAAACGGCAGGCGGCCTTCCAAGACCCCAAGAGAGCCAAGGAGTTCGGGCTGTCTCCCCCCAAGGGCCTGCTGCTGATAGGCGTTCAGGGCTGCGGAAAGAGCCTTTGCGCGAAGGCGGTTGCCGCGGAGTGGAAGCTTCCGCTGATCCGTCTCGACCCATCCAACCTTTACAACCGCTATGTTGGCGAGAGTGAAAAGAATCTGAAGCGCGCGATCAAGCTTGCCGAGGCCATGGCGCCAGTGGTGCTCTGGATGGACGAGATCGAGAAGGCGCTCTCTCAGGAAGACGCGGAGGGCGGGCCTGCGCAGCGGATCTTCGGCACCTTCCTCGCCTGGCTCCAGGACAAGAAGGAAAGCGTCTTCGTCATTGCAACGGCGAACGACATTTCGAAGCTGCCACCCGAGCTGATGCGCAAAGGTCGCTTCGACGAGATCTTCTTCGTCGACCTCCCACGCGAGGAGGCGCGCAAACGCATTCTGGAGATTCACCTCGAGCGCCGGAAGCGTGACCCCGCGAAGTTCGACCTCCGTCGCCTCGTCGATCTCACCGACGGCTTCAGTGGCGCGGAGATCGAGCAAGCGGTCGTGTCGGCCCTCTACACTGCGTTCTCCCGGGAGGAAGACCTCAGCACCGAGGCGATCGCCGAGGAGATCGAGCTGACCAAGCCACTTTCGGTGACGATGGCAGAGCGCATCGACGCCCTCCGCGACTGGGCCAAAGATCGTGCAGTTTTTGCTGGCTGACGGATGTGGGATAGCGCTGGCGGGACGCCTGCCCTAGCTTTTGCGGCCTTAGTCTGAGAGGTCTTAGATGCGTCGACGATTCATTCTTGGTTGTGTCCTGTGTGTCTCGCTTGTGACGGCCATCGCCGGTTGCGGCAGCACTAGTGCGAGCGGCACCGGTGGAAGTGGCGGCAGTCCGGGAGATCGCGGTCTCCTCGTAGAAACCGGACCGGGTCTTGTGGAGGGCTACGAGAACGACGGTGTGTTCTCGTATCGCGGCATTCCATACGCGGCGCCGCCCATCGGTGATCTTCGTTGGAGGCCTCCGACTGACCCCGCGCCGTGGACTGGAACGCTCGTAGCCACCGAGAGCCCGAACATCTGTCCGCAGGAAGCCTTTGCCGACCTTCCAGTGCCGGGTTTCATGCCGAGCGAAGATTGTCTCTATCTCAACGTCGACACGCCAACCGAAGGTTCGGGCCTGCCGGTCATGGTGTGGATCCACGGCGGAGGCTTCATTCTCGGCGAAGGCTTGCAGACCGATGGCGGCACCGCGGGCGACCTGATCGCGCGACACAGAGGCATGGTCGTCGTCAGCATGAACTACCGTCTCGGCCAGCTCGGGTTCCTCGCGCACTCCGAGCTCACCGCGGAGAGCCCTGACGGCGCGTCCGGTAACTACGGGTTGATGGATCAAACCGCTGCCCTCGAATGGGTTCGCGCCAACATCGAGGCTTTTGGCGGCGATCCCGAGAACGTCACGATCTTCGGCGAGTCCGCGGGCGCCTTCAGCGTGTGCGGTCATCTCGCCTCGGCCAAGAGCGCCGACCTCTTCCACAAGGCGATCATGCAAAGCGGTTCTTGTGAGCGGCCATGGCCCACGCTTGCTGTCGCCGAGGCGCAGGGAGAGGTTTTCGCAGACGCGCTGTGCTTCTTGCAGAACGACGTGTTGGCTTGCATGCGGGGGAAGTCGGCAGACGAGGTGCTCGCGGCACTGTCCCCCGCGCCTAACTTCGGCTTCAATCCAAGCGATGAGCCGACCGGAAGCTGGGGTCCCGTCCTCGATGGGTCGTTCTTTACCGAGCAGCCGAGTGACGCGTTCACTGCGGGCAACTTCAACCGAGTGCCGACGATGTTGGGCTTCACTCGCGAAGAGGCACGGCTCTTCGTTTGGTTGGGGGAGATCGCGGAGCCGCCCCTCGACGTGACCGCAGACAACTACGAGGAGTTGATCGCACATTTTCTTGGCGGCAACACGGAGCTCGCCGCCCGCGCAGCAGCAGAGTATCCGTTGGGGGACTACTCGGAGCCCGCGGTGGCCCTCGCAGCGGTGGCAACCGACACGATCTTTCGCTGCCCTGGCAAGCTCGAGGCGGGCAAGCTCGCGCCGTTCACGCCAACGCACCTCTATCAGTTCGAGTACCCGGACGGACATTCGCAGCTCGAAGTGGCGTTGCCCTTCATCGGCGCCAGTCTACCGAGCTACGACTTGGGTGCGTTTCACGGAGCGGACATTCCGTACGTGTTCGGCTACGACCCGCTCCTCGAAATCGACTTCGAGAACTTCTCGACCACGCTCAACACCTGGCAGGCCGGGACGGTGGACGAGGCGCTGTGGCTAGAGATTCTAGGCTACTTCTCGCGCTTCGCGGCGACGGGCAATCCGAACGCTGAAGGGGGCGTCCAGTGGCCGAGCTACGACACGGAAGCAGACCAGCACCTGGTGTTCGACACGACGGTGTCAGTGAGCAGCAACGCCGCCGAGAAGTGTGACTTCTGGGCGGGCGAGGACTACCTCGTCCCCGAGCTCATGGACTGAGTTGACGGACTGAGCTCG
Organism: Deltaproteobacteria bacterium; assembly: GCA_019313915.1. Classification (GTDB taxonomy): domain Bacteria; phylum Myxococcota_A; class Polyangia; order Polyangiales; family Houyiibacteriaceae; genus SG8-38. The sequence goes on along the minus strand of JAFDAJ010000034.1, from coordinate 27,598 downwards.
TCAACTGAAGCCCGGGGCTCAGCCGGCCGCGTTGAGCTCGCGCTGGTTGTAGTCGTGCTCGTCGCGCATGCCCTCCATGGTGGTCTTGGCGACGAACTCTTCGAGCTTCTTGCGGATGAGTGGGACCTTCGCGGTGACCTGGAACTCGATGTCGTAGGTGCAGCCGCTGCCGTTTGGGGAGATCGTCACGTTGGAGTCGATCGAGCCAGGCGTCTTGAGGATGTCGATGTGACTCTTGCAGGTCTTCTTTTCGCCCGCGTCTCGCCACTCGCGGCGCTCGACAATCGTGTTGGTCGAGCTGAATAGCCTCTTCGCGAACCCTGGCAGGTCGCTGTCGATCTCCCGCGTCGAAGTGATCGTCTTGGTACCACCGGCCTCGTCGACCTCAATTCGGATGTTCTTCTCTCCGAACTCTTCGCTGCGCTTCTTGATCACATCTGGATCCGTTACGAAGCGGTAAACCGTGTCGACGTCTTGGGTGTAGTTGATGGTCAGATGCGGCATGTTTAGCTCCCGTTGCGAAGGCGGGAGACTAACACGGATGAGACCAAGATCGAGAGGCTAGGCGCCGAAGGCTACGTGCAGAATCACTTGTGCGATGGCGAAGTAGACGATGAGCCCCAGCACGTCGACGATCGATGCGATGAATGGTGTAGAGGAGACCGCGGGATCGAGCCCTGCGCGTCGAATTGCAAGTGGCAAGAGCGAACCGATGATGGTGCTCAACGTGACGATCGCTAGGATGCTTGCCCCAACCGCGGTGGCCATCGCGATGGGGGCCACGGTTTCGCCAGCAAACCAGCCTCTTGCGAAGCCGATCAACCCCAGGGCGATGCCGAGCGACAGCCCGATCAAGAGTTCACGCCCCAGCACCTTGGCCCAGTCTCTGGGCCTCAGCTCGCCTACCGCCATTGCGCGGATGATCAGCGTCGCCGACTGGGACCCAGCGTTTCCTCCTGATGCGATAATCAGTGGAATGAAGAGGACCAGCTCGACCGTCGCTTGAAGGATGTCTTGGTTCTCGCGAATGACCGTGGCCGTGAGCAACTGGGCGATGAAGAGCAGCACGAGCCACGAGCCTCGCTTCCACACGAACTCCGCCCAGCCCGTCTCGAAGTACGAGTCCTCCAGTGGCACGATGCCGCCCATCTTCTGCGCGTCTTCGGTGGCCTCCTCGATGACGACATCGACGAGGTCATCGACGGTAACCACGCCGAGCATGCGTGACACGCTGTCGACCACCGGCAGGGCCGCCAAGTCATAGCGTGCGATCTCGTGGGCGACCTTTTCCTGGTCGTCGAAGGACAACACCCGAAAGACGTTCTCGGTCATGATCTCGGAGAGCGCTTGCCCCGGCTCACTCAAGATTAGGTCTCGAAGGGACACAACGCCGAGCAGCTCACCGGTCGGCCTGCACACGTAGATGTAGTAGAGCATCTCCGCCCGGTCTTCGCGTCCAAAATGCCTCGCCGCCGCCATCGCTTCCCAAACTTTCGTTTCCGGGGGCAGGGACGCGAACTCGGTTGTCATCAGACCGCCCGCGGTTTCAGGCTCGTACTGAACCAGCTCCCGAACTTCTTCGGCAGCTGCGGGCTCTCGCCGTTCGAGCGCTTCGAGCAACGCCGCCGCGTCGTCCTCCTCGAGCTCTTGGAGAAGGTCGACGCGATCGTCCGGGTCCATCTCTCCGAGGAGCTCGACGGCGCGACCCGTGTCGATGGCATTGAACACCAGGACCTGGCGATGCGGGCTCAGGCGCTCTACGACATCGGCGGCGGTCTCGGTGCGCAGCGCCCGAACCAGCGCGACCGCCTCCCTCGCGGACAGGTCTTCGAGGAGCTCGGCAATGTCCTCGGGGTGAAACTCGGAAACCGCCTCACGAACGGCCTCAGGACCGATCGCGATCGCGTCTTGAAGGTCCGGTCCTATCAGGGGCGCTAACCGCATCGCGGCCGATTCTGGCGCATGCGGCGGGAAGCCGCAGCAAAAATCTCGCCTACTCGGCCCCTCGCTTCGCCTGAAAGCGAATGTTGAGCAGCTCGACGATCAAGGCAAACGCCATTGCGAAGTAGATGTAGCCCTTGTTGATGTGTTGGCCGAGGCCCTCCGCCGTCAACAGAACGCCGATTAGAAGGAGGAAGGATAGGGCGAGGATCTTCATGGAGGGGTACTTGTTGACGAAGTCACCGATCTGCCTAGCGAATAGCAGCATCACCCCGATTGCGATGACCACGGCGGTCACCATCACTTCGATGTCCTCAGCCATGCCCACCGCGGTGATCACCGAGTCGAGTGAGAAGATGATGTCGAGGATCATGATCTGGCCGACGACGCCAGGCAGACCGCTGAACCAGCCCTGGATGTCTCCCTCCGGCTCTCCCTCGACCTTCTCGTAGATCTCTTGTGTGCTCTTGGCGATCAAGAACAGCCCACCTCCGAGCAAGATGAGGTCGCGCCCCGAGAACGCATGTCCGATGATCTCGAACAGGGGCTCGGTCAGTTGCATCACCCAGTTGATCGTCATCAGGAGGGCGACTCGCGTGAGCATCGCCCCGAGCAGACCCAGCCGATAGGCGAGCCCCTGCTTCTCGACCGGCAAGCGCGACGCCAGGATCGCGATGAAAACGATGTTGTCGATGCCGAGGACGATCTCGAGCAACGTCAGGGTGGCCAAGGCGATCCACGCGTCCGGATTGGTGAGCAGCTCCAGCATCGGGCAGGCCTTTCTTAGCCTGACCCACCCGTATGCCGCAAAGAACCAGCTCCCCGCGGCCCCCCTTTACCCTATAGTTGCGGGGCTTTGGTGGTGTCGCTAACCTGATCGCGTGGGGTTGGGAATGAAGAACGGCCGATTGATGTGCGCGCTGCTGCCGGTGCTGCTGCTTTCCTGCGCGGATAGTGGGGGGCCAACGCTCGTGAATGCGGAGTGGAAGCTAACTTGCCCGGTGGACAGCCCGGTTGGCTGTTCAGGGGTGCCGGCCGACACCTGTCTCGGGGACGGGGGTCAACGCGTCATCGTCGGGGAGCATCGTCAGCTTGCGTGCACCGGCGATCCGATCAGAGCGATTTGCGAGGCGGTTCAGGGGGCCGACGGCACGAGGATCGTCACGCTCGAAGTGAACGTTGCCGACGAGTTCGCCCTCGAGCTGCATGCCGAGACCATCGAGACGGGTGACGGGTTGGTGGAGCAGACTGACTGCCACGTGACCATCATCGAGGACCAAACCTCTTATGGAGGTCCGGCGCTTGGCAGATGCGGGGAAGACGACATATCGATGGACCAGCCCTGTAGGCTCTCGAGCATCTCTGTGGAAGGCAGCGATGTCAGCTTCGAGCTCGAGTGCAGATCGCTGATCAACCGGACGAGCGTGCTTGCCTACGACGTTGGCGCCGTGGGCGTTGGACCGACTATGATCACCTTCGCGAACTGCGTCGGTTTCTAGAGCGACTTCTGCGAGTGATCACTGCCGTCGAACCGGAGGGCGGTCGGCTTCTCGTCAACGACCGTGTGGAGCTCGACCGGACGCGTCCAAACCCGGCAAAGGGCTTTCACGACCTCATTGGCCCAATCCAAGCGTAGGTCCGCGCCCTGGTGGGTGTGCTCCAAGAGAAGCTCCGAGCGATTCCCGTGGTTTGCGTCGACGACGGAGATGATCGGGCTGCCCGCGTTGGTGAGGCTAGTGAGCAACTGGTTCTTCACGTCTTGGAAGGTGCGGCTCTCGATCTCCCATCGGTCGTTTCGCTGGTTGTACCCAAACGAATACATCTTCTGATCGAACACGAATTCTTCGGTGAGATACTCGTCGATGAAGGTCACGTCGTTGTAGAGGGCGCGCACTTCGAAGATCTTCTCGCGTCCGAGCCCCGTACGACGGTCCCAATGGCGCCGGAGCCCCCAGTCATCACAGTCGTCCCACTCCTTGCCGAACTGCCCTCGGTTCCAGCGGTCCTCGATGTGTCGGAACAGCTCGATTCCAAGTTTGTAGGGGTTGAGCTGTCCGGGGGTGGTCGCTAGCACGCTTGCGCAACGCTCGGCGTAGTCGACGATCTCGCTCGCGTCGCAGATATTCTCCGTCATGAGTCGGGAGTGCCAGTAGCTCGCCCAGCCTTCGTTCATGATCTTGGTCTGCATTTGAGGCAGGAAGTAATAAGCTTCCGTGCGAATGACAGCGAGGCACTCGCGCTCCCAGCGCTGAAGCGGCGCGTTGTCGAGCAGGAAGCCGAGCACGTCGCGCTGAGGTTCCGCGGGGAAGCGTTGAGCTTGCTCTGCTTCGTCGACGAGCTTCTTCTTCTGTGACTCGACGAAGTCCTCGGGATTGATGAAGGACTCCATGTACTCGCGGTCGACGCGCAGGAGCGGTACTTCGGGCGTCTCGGGTGGCTCTTCCTCCTCCGAGGAGCTCGGCGACATCGTTCTTGGCAGGAATTGCTTCTGCGGATCGATCAGGTTCTCTAGGCTCAGGCAGGCGTCGAGGAACTGTTCGACCGTTTCGAGGCCAATACGGTTCGCCCACTTTCGGATGACCGCGCCATGATTGGCCATCGTGTCGATCCACTTGCGAACGTCGGCTCCGTTCTTCGGATCGCGCCCCTGGCTGGTCATGCGGAAGCAGAAGTTGTTCTTGAAGAAATCGATGTGCGCGTACACGTGCGCCATGACGAGCTTCTGATCGACGAGGCTGTTGCCTTCCAGCAAGTACGCAATCGCCGGGTTGTTGTTGATCACCAGTTCGTAGATCTTCGAAAGCCCGTACTCGTGACTCTTGCTGAGCCGCTCGTACTCCATGCCCCAGCGCCAATGTGGATAGCGCGTAGGGAAACCACCGTAGGCGGCGATTTCGTTCATCTGGTCGTAGCTCAGAACCTCGAAGATCGTCGGGAAGACGTCCAGCCCAACGCCTTGCACGAACCCTTCGATTCGCTTCTGCTCGTCGCGGAGATAGTTCGGAAGGGCAGTGTTCAGGGCAAACTGGGCCACTCGCTACCTGCCTTTCCCGAGGAACTCCCGAATCGATTCGACGATCGCATCACGGTCGTTGATCTCGCTCGTGATCAACTGCTCGTTGTCCGAGAAGTGTTCTTTGAGGTCTTTGATGAACTGGCCGGAGCCGTAGGGGCTATCGACCTGGCCATAGCAAAATACGTTCGATGCAGGGAGGAGCAGCTTCTTGAGGATGTCGACGCACAGCAACGTGTCGTCGACGCTCCAATTGTCTCCATCCGAGAAGTGGAAAGGGTAGATGTTCCACTGCGCTGAAGGATAGTCATGTTCGATCATGTCGGCGGCGAGCCGGTAGGCCGAGGAGATCATGGTGCCGCCGGATTCTCGCGTCCGGAAAAACGTGTCGCGATTGACCTCGCGTGCTGCTGCGTCGTGAATGATGAAGCGCGTTTCAATGCCCTTGTATTGCTTGCGCAGCCAGGTGTCGATCCAGAACGACTCGATGCGCACGATCTCCTTTTGCTCGTCGCCCATCGAGCCAGACACGTCCATCATGTAGAGGATGACGGCGTTCGCGACCGGCTCCTCCTCGGTCTTCCACGATTTGTACCGCATGTCGTCGCGGGTCGGGATGATCACCGGACGCTTCGGGTCGTACGTCCCGAGTGCGATCTGACGCCGTAGCGCGCTCCGGAAGGTTCGCTTGAAGTGGCGCAGGGAGTTGGGCCCAACGTTGCGAACGCCGACGTAGCGATCCTTCTTGTCGACGATCGCGTTCTTGCCCTTGTTCTCGATGTTAGGGAGCGCGAGTTCCTCGCCGAGGATGTCGGCCAGCTCGTCGAGCGTGAGCTCCACTTCGAGCACGTGGTCGCCTGCCTGATCGCCCGCCTTTCCCTGGCCGTCGCCGTCCTCCGGACTTCCGGACAGTGCATCTCCTGGATCCCCGTCGCCCTGGGCCACGCCGCCTTGTTGCTTGTCGCCGAAACGCAGCTTCGGAATGTCGATGTGAGGGACCGGGATCGACACGATGTCTTTACCCTGCCTGCCGAGCAACTCCCCTTTGGAGATGTACTTGCGGAGATTCTGCCGAATCTGACCTCGGACAATGTTGCGGAACCGGGAATGATCCTGGTCAATTCGCAGCGACACGCGTTACTCCTTTACGTCGCCCCTCGCGAAGATGCTGGCGACGTAAGCGAGCACATCCGTCGCTGACGCCTCGTTGTAGCCAAAGTACTTGATTAGCCGGTTCTTGATGATGTCGATCCTGTCTTGCGTCTCTTTGTCGATGACGTTGGACACGAAGCTCGACAGCTTGATCGAGTCCTTCTGGTCTTCGAAGAGCTTCATTTCGAGTGCGCGCCGCAGACGGTCGTTCGTCTCGTAGGTGAACTTCTTACCTTCGAGGGCTAGGTGCCCGATGAAGTTCATGATCTCGCGACGGAAGTCGTCCTTGCGAGAGTCGGTGATGTCGATCTTCTCTTCGATCGACCGCATCAGGCGCTCGTCCGGCTCTTCGTCCTTGCCGGTGTACTTGTTTTTGACCTTCTCCTTCATCAAGTAGGCCCGGATATTGTCGACGTAGTTCGCAGACAGCCGCCCGATCGCCTCTTCGTCGGCACTGATTGCGCGCTGCACCTCGTTCTTGACCATCTCGTCGTACTCGGCCTTCACGACACCGATCAGCTCGCCATATCGCTTGCGTTGATCCTCACCGACGGTAAGCGATGCACGGAGTCCCTTTTCGAGCTCGTTGAGCACCATGAACGGGTTGATGTACCCCTCGGTCCCCTCGCGCACGAGCGAGTTGCTGATCTTGTCCTGCACGTATCGGGGCGACATGCCCTCGAGCCCCTCGCGGATCGCTTCCTTGCGCAGTTCCTTCACGTTGTCTTGCGTGTAGCCTGGCAGGATCTTGCCGTCGTAGAGCTTCAGTTTTTGAAGCAGCGCGAGCTGATGCTTCTTGGGCTCCTCGAGACGACTCAACACAGCCCACATCGCCGCCACCTCGAGCGTGTGCGGCGCGACGTGCTTGCCGCGCAAGCGAGCGGAGCTGAAGTCCTTCTGGTAGATCTTGATCTCTTCGCTCATCTTGGTGATGTATGGGATGTCGATCTTGATCGTGCGGTCGCGAAGCGCTTCCATGAACTCGTTGTTGATGAGCTTCTTGTACTCCGCTTCGTTCGTGTGACCGATGATCACCTCGTCGATGTCGGTCTGGGCGAACTTCTTCGGCTTGATTTTGTGCTCTTGGGTTGCGCCGAGTAGGTCGTAAAGGAAGGCGACATCCAGTTTCAAGACCTCGACGAACTCGACCACGCCACGGTTCGCAATGTTGAATTCCCCGTCGAAGTTGAATGCGCGAGGGTCCCGGTCCTGCTCGCTCAAGACCAAACGCTTGATCTTGATGTGGTTGCCCATCACCTTGGACCAGTCGCCGTCGTAACGTTCGAGCAGGCTTCGGAAGATGAATCGGCACGCGGGGTTGAGCTCACCACGCACGTTGATGCGCCTCCGGTCATCTCCCAATCGCAGCTCTTGCATCGCCGCGTCGCGCCATTCGGCCGGAATCAAACGAAGTGGCTCGTCGTGCATGGGACACGGGAACACGTCGTCGCCCCCCGCGAGCCCCGTCGAGTCTAGATTGGTCCATTCGTAGGTGTACAGCGCGCCCTCGGCGGTACGGGAGTAGCGTTCGAGCCCCTTCTTCAGCAGCCGCGCGATCGTGCTTTTCGACGAACCGACCGGACCGTGGAGCAAGATGATTCGTTTTTCCGGGCCGTAACCTTGTGCAGCCGCATGAAGCACATGCACCAAGCGCATTAGCGGAATGTCCAAACCAAAGATCGCGTCCTTGCCGTTCTCGACCGGGTCTTTGAAGAACGGGTAGCGGATCAGCTTCTTCTTGTTGTCGATGTACTCTTCTTCACCGTAGGAGATGACCATGTCGTAAAGACGCTGGAACGCATTGCGCGTGACCTGCGGCTTCTCCCTGATGATCTGAAGGTAATCTTCGAAGGAACCTTCCCAGTGTAGATCCTGGTAGCGTTCGTAGTCCTGCAGGGCAGCTATCTGCTTGACCATTTCCCCCATCGCCAAGTCCTCCTCAGCGATCAGAGTATCACCAACGAGGATCCTTGTTAACTATCGAAGCCAGGCGGCGATGCACGTGGCGACCACACATGCGAACACAATCCACCTCAACCCACCGATGGGGACCTTGAGCATGAGACGTACGCCAAGTCGGGCACCGACGATCGACGCGGCCGCCAACACGAGCGCGGGCGCCCATGAGACCAATCCAGCCCAGACGAAGATTCCGAGGGAGACCGAGCCAAATGCGAGCGTGATCACCAACTTCAGTGCGTTGCCTGTGATCAGGTTGTGACGCAGTGTTCCAACGAGGACGCCGAGCAATAGAAAACCCACGCCGGCTTGTATGAAACCCCCATAAACGCCGGCTAAGAATAGCCCGACGAAAGAGCGAGGCGCTTCTTGCGGAGTCAGCGTCGGTCCCTCGCCCGGAATCAAGGTCTGCTTTCGGAAGGCGATCATCGCTGCCATCAGGATCATCGTCACCAGCATGATCGGCTTGAGAACTTCGCGCGGCACCCAGATTGCAAGCAGCGCGCCAACGACTGCCCCGACCACGGTAGGGATCAGAATTGGAACAATCGATCCGGTGTCGAGCTTTCCTTCGCGGCGCATGGCTGCAGTGCCTGCGATGCTTTGCGTGACGACCCCGAGCCGATACGTCCCATTTGCAACGTCTGCGGGTAGTCCTAGCGCCATCAGCGCGGGCAACACGATCATGCCACCGCCGCCGGCCATCACATTCATCACCGTCGCGAGCACTCCAGCTGCCGCGAGGATCGCGAGGCTCTGGTAACTCAACTCCTCGATCATGGACTTTCCGCGGGCGCACTATACCTCGTTTTCGTTTCTCGGTACGTCGCGCGCCAAAGCATGCTAGCGTTCTTCAACGTGAAGAAGACCTACGTCTTGGACACCAATGTGGTCCTTCACGACCCATTAGCGGTCTATAAATTCGAAGACAACGCGGTCGTCCTACCGATCTTCGTGATCGAAGAGGTCGATCAATTCAAAAAAGAGTTGAGCGAGTTGGGGCAGAACGCGCGGCACCTCTCGCGCATTCTCGACGAGCTTCGCAATCAGAACGGTCGCACTCTCGACCAAGGGGTGCCGCTCGAGAGCACTGGCGGAGAGCTCCGGGTCGCCGTCCCAACCGAGATGCCCAAGCGAGCCCCTGGGCCCGGTGAGATGGACCGTTTCATCTTGCAGATGGCGCTCGACCTCCGAGACCAGAGCCCGGATGAGCCGCTCATTTTCGTCACCATGGACACGAACCTCCGCATTCGTGCCGACGCGCTCGGGCTCAAGGCAGAGACCTACGAGGGCGGGCGTGTCTCAATTGACGAGCTCTACTCGGGCGTCGTCACCGCCGATGTGGGTCGCGACGTGGTCGATCAATTGGCCCAGCGGGAGCCAGTCGATGCCAGCGCGCTCGACGTCGAGCTCTACCCGAACGCAGGTGTCGTGCTTCGTGAGCACGATCAACCCAGGCACACCGCACTCGGACGATTCGATCCCAAGAGCGAAGCGATTGTCCCCCTCCGGGTCGGTCGCGAGGGGGTCTGGCGCGTTCGGCCCCGAAACCTCGAGCAATACTTCGCACTCGACATGCTGCTCTCGCCACAGATTCATTTGTTGACGTTGATCGGGAAGGCGGGCACCGGGAAAACGCTGCTTGCTATCGCAGCTGGACTCCAGTCCGTCGTGCAAGACGGCGCGTACAGCCGAATGCTCGTCTCACGCCCGATCTTTCCCATGGGTCGCGACGTGGGCTATCTACCGGGGACCGTCGAAGAAAAGCTCAACCCCTGGATGCAGCCGATATTCGACAATCTCGAGTACATCTTCAGCAGTGGGCGCGGCCGCATGTCAGAGTACCGCAACTACGAAGAGCTCGTTGCGTCGGGCGTCATCCAGGTCGAGCCGCTCACGTATATTCGTGGCCGCTCCCTTCCGCATCAGTTTCTGGTCGTCGACGAAGCGCAGAACCTCACTCCTCATCAGGTGAAGACGGTGATCACCCGTTGTGGAGCCGACACGAAGATAGTCCTCACCGGCGACCCGTACCAAATCGACAACCCCTATGTGGATGCCGCGAGCAACGGCCTTACCGTCGTCGCGCAGCGTTTTCAGAATGAGAACATCGGTGCCCATGTCACACTCTCGAAAGGTGAGCGAAGTGAGCTCGCAGACCGCGCGACGCAGCTTCTCTGATGGCCCTCACGGCCCGCGCGCTCGCCGTCATCAGGCGGAGCTCGATGTTGCGTTGCGCCGTTTGCATGGCGCAGCGCGGCACCTCGTCGGCTCGACGACTCATAGCGACCCCGTCGAACGTCAGCGGCTCACCAACTCCGTCGCAAGGGGTGAGCATGCCAAGCCGTGTTGGGAATGGAAGCCCGTCGCCGTCGAGCGAAGCGTGTGGCGCGAGCTCGCACGCGCGAGGGAGCTCGCTGTTGATTCGGTAGCCTCTGACCTCTATGTGCAGCGGCTGGAAGAGCTCGAAACCGAGCTGCTGCTCCTCGAATCTCTCGGACGTAGCAAGCAAGTGCGTCCAATGGCCGCGCGACTTTTCGGCACTGGCAGCGAGCGGCTCTTTTCAGATGGCGAGCACACCGTCCTCGACGCCGCGCACGAGATTCTTGCCCACACTCCCTTGCAGCAGGAACCCAAGACCATCCCTGCAGCGTCGGCCAAGGGCGTCAATCTGCGCGACCTCATGCTCGCGTACGCCAAGCATGTCCGCCTGCACATTGCGGTGCGGGTCGATCCGAATCTGATCGCGAATGCCGCCGTGGGCGAGCGCACCGTCTTCATCGCAGACCGGCTTTTTGGCGCGTACGAGGCGCAGCGTCTCGCAACGCACGAGGTCTACGGGCATTTGGTGTCGGCATTCAATGGTCGCGCCCAGGCATTGGGGGTTTTCGCCATCGGTACTGCGGGCTCCTACGGCGACCAGGAGGGCGTGGCGATCTACCTCGAAGAGCTTGCGGGGCTGCTGAGCCCGTGCCGCCAAAGGACGTTGGCTGGCCGCTTGCTCGCGACGCACGCGATGCATGCCGGCGTGTCGTTCGGCGACGCTGCGCGCACGTTGGTTAGCGAACATGATTTTTCTGCAGGCGGAGCGGTGACGCTCTGCGAACGAGCCTTCCGAGCAGGCGGCGTTGCGCGCGATGCAGTCTATTTGACCAGCTGGTTGCGAGTGCGCCGTGCGGTCGCCCGCGGAGAGACGAGTCTCGGGGAGCTGCAGCTGGGGAAGGTCTCGCTGGGCGCCTTGCCGGAGCTACGGCGGCTCGCTCGCGAAGGGCTCGTCAGCCAGCCGATCTACTTGTCGAACTTGGCGAGGAGCCTTGGCAGGACGGGACCGGGCACCAAGTCCGCGACGTTGCCGCCCAGCCTTGCAACCTCTTTGACGAGGTTGGACGCGACGTAGAAGTACGCATCGTTGGCCATGATGAACACCGTCTCGACGTCCTGGTTGAGATGACGGTTCATGTTGGCCATCTGAAGCTCGTATTCGAAGTCTGCGACGGCGCGAAGGCCACGCAGGATGACGCGCGAATTCCGGCGCTGGGCGTAGTTGACTAGAAGGCCGTCGAAGCTATCGACCTCGATGCGGCCCGGATCGGCGCCCATTTCGGCCGCCGACTCTCGAATCATCTCCATTCGCTCGGCCACACTAAACAGTGCCTCTTTTTTTTCGTTGTTCAGAACCGCGACGATGATCGTCTCGAATGCCACCAAGCCTGCATGAAGGATGGCGGTGTGTCCCTTGGTGATCGGGTCGAACGACCCGGGATAAACGGCGATGCCTCTCACTGTCTGCCTTTCTCGGGTGCGTAGACGCCGAGGCTAATACCGGTCTGACCATAGCGGTAGTCCGCGTCCGACGCGAGTTGATTTGGCCAGCGCCACTCGTGGGTTGCCGGGTGCTCGATGACGACCCAGGCGCCTGGGGCCAGTCGACCGGCCGCAACCAGTGCGTCCAGGAGCGGCGGGACCGAGTCGATTTCGGAGTACGGCGCGTCGGCAAACACCAAACTGAAGCCCGCGGCTGCTTCTGGAAGCTTTCGAATGGCCCCGGCGGGTTCACCCAGAAGGTTCACCCGCGAGGTGAGGATCTGCGCGCTGAGCTCGAGCTCCTTTGCGCTCTGGATGAGCTGCCGGATGGCTCGCGGATCGCAGTCCACCACGACGGCCTCTGATGCGCCCCGGGAAAGCGCCTCGAAGCTAAATGCTCCCGTCCCCGCGAACAGATCCATCACGCGCGCGCCGTGAAACGCGCCGCGAGACTCGAGCGCGGAGGCGAGGGCCTCTCGGGCGCGGTCCGACGTCGGCCGTGTGCCCCGCCCGCTTGGTGCGCCGAACCTGCGCCCCGAAAGCCGACCCCCAATTATGCGCATGGAAGTGAAGCTAGCAGCCAAACGTGCGTCGGAGGGGTGAATTGTACTACCCCCTACCAGATGCTACGCCCCTTTGGTCTTTAGGAAAGCTTACGGACATGCGGAAGATATGCCTTCGCTGCGGTTCGAAGTTTGGGAGCCGAGCCGAGTATTGCCCGCACGACGGCAGTCTGCTGGTCACCGACGACGAGATTGCTGACCCCTTGCTCGGCACCGTCTTGCTCGAGCAGTTTCGCATCGAGGAACAGATCGGGACTGGCGGGATGGGGACCGTATATCGCGCGCATCAGACGACGGTGGGCCGCGACGTCGCCATCAAAGTCTTGAGGCTTGAGCTGGCGCGCGACGAACAGGCGGTCTTTCGGTTCGAGCGCGAAGCCCGCGTAGCCATCTCGCTAGACCACCCGAACCTCGTCCGTGTTTTTCTTTCCGGTCGGCTCGCCGATGGCCGGCTCTACATCGTGATGGAGCTGCTCGAGGGTCGGTCGCTCGCCGATGAGCTGGACGAGGAGGGTTGGCCGTCACTCGAGCGTGCGCTGATCATGATCATGAAGCTCTGCGCGGGGCTCGGAGCGGTGCACGCCGCGGGGATCGTGCATCGCGATATCAAACCCGAGAACGTCTACCTCGTGCGGCGCGGCCGAGATGCCGACTTCGTCAAGCTCGTGGACTTCGGCATTGCCCGCGTCCTGCAGGCCGAGGGCTTCGGGCCAACGACGACGCAGAGCGGGCGTGTGTTCGGAACGGCGACGTACATCTCGCCCGAGGCAGCGACCGGCGAAGAGACCGACCAACGAAGCGACATTTACTCCCTCGGCGTCCTGACCTACCAGCTGCTCACCGGCGAGCTTCCATTTGAAGGCAAGACGGCGGGCGCGGTCTTGATGCAGCACGTGCACCAAGAGCCGCCTCTTCTTCAATCGAAGGGCCGGGGTGCACAGGTGCCCGACGACGTCGCCCGGGTCGTGATGCGCTCGCTCAGCAAGGACCCCGAGGCGCGCCAGCAATCACTCGCGGAGTTCTTGGACGCTCTCGCGGAGGCGGCCGACAATGCGGGCCTGCTGAACGACGCGCGGGCGCTCCTCTTCGGCACCGTCTGGGGCGACGAGTTGGCGTCCCCGGGCTCGTATCTGGCCGAGCTTCTCGGGTCCAGTGCCCCTCCGAGCTCTCCGTCTCCTTTGGCCGATACGCAACCCATCGCAGTCGATCGCACCCCGGACGACGAGGCGCTCCTGTCATCTGCGCCCAAGCCCTTTGGGACTACGTCGCACGACCTAGCCACAGCGACTCGGCCAAAGCAGCGGAATCACAAATGGCTCTGGGCTTCGCTTGGATTGTTGGGCCTGATCATGGTTGCCGTGGTGACCAGCGCGTTGTGGTTGCAACGCGCGCCACGAGCCACCGCCGAGGAGCCACAGGCCATGCCAGCGCAACCTCCCGTCGCAGAGCCCGACGCGCAAGTCGCCGACATCGGGACCGACGCGCCGGTGGTGGAGCCGGTGGTGGTCGAGGAAGTCGTGACGGAAGAGCCGGTGGTTGAGGAGAAGGCGCCGCCAAAGCCAAAGGCCAAGAAGAAGCCGCGCAAGAGGAGGCCAGTGGCGGGGACGGGGGCAACGGCAGGGACAGCGGCAGAGACAGTGCCAGAGACAGCTGCAGAGATGGTGGCGGTGCCAGAGACGGCTGCTCAGAGCGGAGGCGAGGTTGGGGACGAAAGCGGAGCCGGAACCGAGAAGGAGACGTCGCCTGAGTCGGATGATGGGATTGACTGGACCGTTCCCGACTTCCCCAGGGAGCCACCGCCTCCTACTGGCACGCCGGACGCTCCGGCCCGCAATCCCGTCGTGATCGACGAGCCGCCGGCGCGCTAGCTCGGCTCCGCGCGAAGTCGAGCTCCTTAGTCTTCAGCCCTCAGGTCTCTTCGTAGGAGCAGACCCCAGATGCGGTTGAACCGATGCACCTCGTGGACCTGCTCCTCTCCGCGATAGATCGGCCGATCCTGGTTGGCCCACTCGAAGAGTCCTCCATCGAGGTTGTATACGCTCTGGACTCCTGCCCGCGTCAACTGCTCGACGATGATGGCGCTCCGGTACCCGATGGAACAGTAGACGACGACCGTGGCGTCCGCTGGGATCGCTAGCGCTTCGATATCGGGGTTGCTTGCGTCTAAGTGCCGTGCATCTCGCAGGTGACTCACCTGTTGTTCCTCGGGGGTGCGCGCGTCGACGAGCACCAGCACCTCGTCCGACGTCTTGTTCATCCACTCGGAGAGCGTTTCGCCATCGACCCACCTGACATCGGGATATCCTACCGAGATCAGGGCCTTCCACGCGCTAGACTTTCTCGCCATCGTTGCGAAGGATACCGTCAACCCGAGGGCGAGCACGGCGACCCATATCCAGCGCCGCCTCAAGCCGACTCCAGTTCTCGCGCAAGCTCTCCGGGATCGGTCAGCGGGGCTTGGCACACGAACTTTCGGCATACGTACGCCGTGCCCTTGCCGTCGATTCGAGGCCGGTTCTCCAGAAGAGGCAACGGGGCTTCCTCGCCCTCATTGCCGGCGGCGACGACTTGGAAGGGCCGGTAGCCGTTGCGGACGACCTCGAGCAAGGGGTCGATCTCTTCTTTGCTTCCGACGAGCGCGACCTCCCGCGGTTCTCCGAGTATGAAGCTCGCAACGTTGAGCCATTGACCGAAGCCGGATGGATATTGGCTCATGAGCTTGCTCATCGTCGCCGTGCTTTGCTCGGCGACCTGCCAGTAGTCGCCGTTGCCTGTGAGCAAGCTGAGCCTCGACAGAACGCTGGCGGCCATCGAGTTCCCGCTCGGCACCGCATTGTCTTGAAGATCCTTCGGCCGGTGGATCAAACGCTCATGGTCGCCCGAGGTGTCGAAGAAGCCGCCGTTCTTCGTGTCGCGGAAGTGGGTGAGCATCAGCTCAGCTAGCTCGCGCGCCCAATCGACCCAGCGCGTTTCGAACGTAGCTTCGTAGAGCGCCAGTAAGCCATCGGCTAGGTAGGCGTAGTCCTCGAGGTAGGCGTTGTACTTGGCATTGGAGCCGGCTTTCCACGTCCGCAACAGGCGCCCTGACTGGTGCCGCATGGTGCTGTGCAGGAAGGCCGCGTTCGATTCGGCTGCCTCGATATAGTCGGGGCGGCGCAGGGCCTGCCCTGCTTCGGCGAACGCCGCCAACATCAGACCATTCCATGAGGTCAAGACCTTGTCGTCGAGGCCGGGCCAGATGCGTTTCGAACGCAGCGCGTAGAGCTTCGCCCGAGCTTCCGTCATCCGCGCATCGAGTGCCTCCGGAGCGACGTCCAGTTGCGCCGCCAGTCCCTTTGGATCGAGGTGCAGGTTCAGGATGTTGTGACCCTCCCAGTTCCCCTCGTCCGACACGCCGTAGATGCGCATGAACGTGTCCGCGTCCTCGCTCAGAGCCTCGCGAATCTCGTCGGCAGACCATACGTAGAACTTGCCTTCGACGCCTTCGCTGTCCGCATCCTGGCTGCTGTAGAATCCACCATCCTCGTGCCGCATTTCCAGAAGAACGTAGTCGAGCGTTTCCTCGGTGATGCGGCGGTAGAAGTCGTTGCCGGTGACCTGCCATGCATGGAGGTAGACCCGGGCGAGTTGCGCGTTGTCGTAGAGCATCTTCTCGAAGTGCGGAACGAGCCAACGATGGTCGACGGAGTACCGAGCGAAGCCGCCGCCGATTTGATCGTACATTCCACCTTGGGCCATTTTCCGAAGCGTCGCCTCGGCCATTTCGAGCGCATAGCTGCCCTCGCCCCGCAGGGACTGCCGAAGCAAGAACTCGATTGTCATTGGTTGAGGAAACTTCGGAGCGTCACCAAATCCGCCCCATGTGGCATCGAACCGCTGCCCCAAGCCTCGAAGCGCGTCCTTGAAGATGTCCGCGTCGAGGGTTCCCCCTTCGAGGCCCACGTCTGAGAGCCCTTGGAGCTGTTGGGTGACCTCCCCGGCGCTGCCCACCACGTTGTCCCGGTCTTTGTTCCAAGCTTGGGTGACACCGGTCAGGATCTGCCTGAAGCTCGGCATTCCGTGGCGCGGCTCGTTGGGGAAATAGGTGCCGGCGTAGAACGGTTTGCCATCGGGCGTGAGAAACACCGTCATCGGCCAGCCGCCGCGACCGACCATGGCGTTGACGGCCTGCATATAGATGCTGTCGATGTCGGGGCGCTCTTCGCGGTCGACTTTCACATTGATGAAGTCCGCGTTCATCTGCGCCGCCGTGGCTTCGTCTTCGAACGACTCGTGCGCCATCACGTGGCACCAGTGACAAGCGGCGTAGCCGACGCTGAGTAAGATCGGTTTGTCTTGCTCCCTCGCAAGTCGCGTGGCCTCGTCGCCCCAGGGATACCAATTGACGGGGTTGTCGACGTGCTGCAGCAGATAGGGGCTCGTCTCGTTCTGAAGATGATTCGCCATGCGATTGACGAGTTTGTGGGGCTCCTGGCCGTCAGGTCAACAGGGGTCGACGGACTGTGCTCGCGTCCTAGAGTGCACGAAACAGGAGGCACGATGGCAAAGGCAGTTTGGCAAGGGCAAGTGATCGCAGAGTCGAACGACTTCGAGGTCGTCGAGGGGAACGTCTACTTCCCACCTGGCACCCTCAAGGAAGAGTTTTTCGAGTCCAGCGACCATCGCAGCGTCTGCCCCTGGAAGGGCACGGCCAGCTACCACCACGTCGTTGTCGATGGCAAACGCAACGAGAACGCCGCCTGGTTCTATCCGGAGCCCAAAGAGGCTGCTTCCAACATCAAAGACCACGTCGCTTTTTGGAAGGGCGTCACGGTAGAGCGTTAACCCCTCCAAAAAGGGGACTGTCCCCTTTTTACCGCCAGGCGAAGAAGGGTTGGTCGTAGTGGGCGACGCGTGTGTTGCGGCCGTGGATGGCGACTTCTCGGAACTGGAAGATGACGGCGGCGGTTGGGGCGAAGATGTCTTGGCCGAGGATCCGCACTGAGAGGACCGGGCGATCGCTTTCCTCGAGGTTGAATAGCTTCGGGATGCCGGGCGCATCGAGACCCGCGATGGGGACTCGGTGCGCCTCCGCGACCTCGTCTGGATTCGGCTTCAGCACTACGTGCGTTCCGGCCCAGACTACGACTGGCGTGATCCGAAAGCCGGAGCGTGTCGGGTAGTCGTCGAGGAGGCCGAGCACACGGTCAGCGCTGAGCTGCAAGCCAACTTCCTCATCGAGCTCTCGGAGCGCAGCGCTCGCCGGATCCTCGCCTTCATCGATGCGTCCTCCGGGAAGCGCCCACTGTCCGCTGTGGTTGCGAAGGCTCGACACGCGGCGCGTGATGATGAAACAGGCCTCGCCAGTTTCATCAGCTACGACCGTCATCGCCACCGCGGCAGGGCGGAGGGAAGGGTCGGCCTCCCCCGACCGTTCGTGAGTGGCGAGGTTCGTGGCGATTTGCGATCGCAAGCTGTCGTCGGCTCTAAGCACCGCTCGGCTTCATTCTACGAAGCTGGTAACGGTTCGACGACACGGCCACGACTTGGCCGTTCGCATCCTCGAGCACGAGTACCTGCACTTCCGCTCGCCCCGCAAACTTCAAATCCATCCCGTCGGTATAAAGGGGACAGACACCTTTTGTGGGAGCAATTCGCAAGTCAATGAAACAATGACTGAATATTCAGCATTTAAGGGTCTTGGAGATGGCCAGCCACGCGCTCGGGTCCTATCGTCCGGGCGATGCAGGTGATTCCCGTACCGTGTTTGAGCGATAACTACGCGTACCTCGTGATTGAAAACGGCCGGGCGGCGGTAGTCGACCCCTCCCAGGCCGACCCCGTGCTGCGCGCAATCGCCGAGGCACGGGTGAAGCTCACCGAGATTTGGCTCACCCATCACCACTGGGACCACATCGGTGGCATCGAGCCGTTGATCGAGGAATGTCCCATCGAACACGTGCGGGGGTCGCGTTACGACGGGGACCATCAGCGGATTCCCCGGCAGACGGACATGCTCTCAGACGGCGACTCCTTCGACTTCGGCGGCGCCAAGGTCGGCATCGTCGAAATCCCCGGTCACACGCTTGGCGCCATCGCGTTCATCACCGAAGGCAATCTCTTCAGCGGCGACACGCTCTTCATCGCCGGTTGCGGCCGCGTCTTTGAAGGCACGATGGAGATGATGTCGAAGTCGCTCGCGAAGCTTCGTTCCTTGCCTGCGGACACCAAGGTGTGGTGCGGACACGAGTACACCGTCAACAACCTTCGATTCGCCCAGACGATCGAGCCCGGCAACCGAGAGGTCGAGCACGCGCTTCGAGAAGCGGTTGCGGCGCGCGAAGCAAAGCAGTTCACGGTGCCCGGGCGGCTCGATCAAGAGCTGGCGACGAATCCGTTTTTTCGGTTTGACGACCCAGGTGTTGCCGCCGGTCGAGATCCCGTCGCGTCTTTCGCCGCGATTCGTGAAGCTAAGGACAACTTCTAATCATGACTGAGTCACAAACATCGAGAGCCACCTGGACTCGGGACGAGCACGGAATCCCGCAGATCACAGCCGACGACATTACCGGTCTCTACTGGGGCATGGGTTACTGCCACGCCATGGATCGTGGTCTGCAAATGCTGATCATGCGGATCCTCGGCCAAGGGCGGGCGGCGGAGCTGCTCGAGGGCAGCGACGAGATGGTCGACGTCGACCGGTTCTTTCGGCGCATGAACTGGAGTGGCGGCGTCACGGAGGAAGCTGAGAATCTCAGCACGGAGGCCCGCGTCGCGTGCGAAGCGTACTGCGACGGCGTGAACGCGCGCTTCAGTGAGTCTGTGCCCTGGGAGCTCAAGCTCGCGAGGGTCAAACCCGATGCCTGGACGATTGGGGACAGTTTGTTGCTCACGCGCATGAGCGGCTTCCTCACCCTGGCCCAGTCTCAAGGGGAGGTAGAGCGGCTCTTTGTCGAGATGGTTCAGGCGGGCATCGGCGACGCGCATCTCGAGGCGCTGTTTCCCGGCTGCACGGACGGGCTCGACCGTGCGATGTTGGAGAAGGTCGAGCTAGGCGAGCGCATGGTTCCCGAGGCGGTCAAGTGGGGGATCGGCGTGCCCCGGTTGATGGCGTCGAACAACTGGTGCGTGTCGGGTTCGTGGACGGCGTCCGGCGCAGCGATGCTTTCCAACGATCCGCACCTCGAGACGAATCGCCTGCCGAACGTGTGGGTCGAGCAGAGCTTTCGCTGGCCCGATGGCTACGCGATCCTCATGACCATGCCAGGCCTGCCCGCTCCGCTCGTCGGGCGCACCGAACACCTGTCTTGGGGCGCAACGTACACGTTCATGGATGCGATCGATTCGTGGGTCGAACACTGCCGGGATGGGAAGTTTCGTCGCGGCGACGCATGGGTCCCCTTCGACCAGCGCGTGGAAACCATCAAACGGAAGAAGGGCAAGCCGATCGTCGAGACGTTCTGGGAGAACCAGCATGGCGTGCTCGAGGGTTCCGCCGCAACGGAGGGATATCTGCTCGCAACCCGCTGGTCCGGTGCGGATGGAGGAGCCCCCTCGATCAACGCGCTGCTCCCGATGTGGACGGCGCGGACGACGAGCGAAGGGATGGCTGCCTTCGCCGACGTCGAGTCCGCGTTCAACTGGATTTTTGCCGACAGCGCCGGTGACATCGGCTACCAGATGTCTGGCTTGATGCCGCGGCGTGCCGATGACTGGTCAGGCTTCGCGCCCCGGCCCGGCTGGGAGGAACGATTCGACTGGCAGGGCTTCGTCAGCCCCGCGGATCTGCCGCGCGTGCACAGTCCCACCCACGGCGTCATCGTGACGGCCAACCAGGATCTCAACCATCTCGGCCACGCCCATCCAATCAATGCACCGATGGGCGACTACCGAGCGAGACGCATCGCGCAACTGCTGGAGGAGCGCGACGACCACGACGTGGATTCGTTCCGCGCGATCCAAATGGACACGTACTCGATCCAGGGAGCCGAGTTCCTCGAAGTCCTTGCCCCACTACTCCGAACGGGCCCCATCGCCGATGCCCTCCGCGCCTGGGACTGCCACTATGACCTGCGCTCCACCGGGGCGACGGCGTTCGAGATCTTCTACGCGGAGCTACTGGTGGAGATGTTCGGTGCTGCATGCGGCACCCAGGTGATCGAACATTTGCGCGACGCCACCGGCACCTTCATCGACTTCTACCAGAACTTCGACCGCATCCTCGTGGCCGAAGCATCACCGTGGCTCGGCGAGCGCACGCGGGAAGATGTGTGGAGCGCCGCCCTCGCGAAGGTTGCGGAGCAGGTGCCCGGTCCCTGGGGCGAACGAAATCGCCTCACCCTCACCAACATCTTTTTCGGTGGCAAGCTTCCTCTCTTCCTCGGCTTCGATCGAGGCCCCATCCCCATTCGTGGCGGACGCGCAACCCCACATCAGGGGCAGATTTACCGCTCCGGCGAGCGGCTCACCTCGTTCACTCCGTCGCTCCGCTTCGTCGCAGACATGAGCGCGCCCATCTTGCACTCCGCCATCTGCGGAGGCCCATCGGACCGCCGGTTTTCGAAGTGGTACAAGAGCGGGGTCGACGATTGGCTTGCCGGCACCCTCAAGGTTCGAAAGCCACCCGAATAGCCTAGCGCCGCATCTTTTCGATCGACCGCTTCATGATCGACAGTGTCCAACCTCGGGGCAGCAGCTTCGAAAGCAAACCTGCGGACATGCGATCGGCCCAGGTTGGGATCAGAGCAGGCTGCTTACCCAATGCTCGGAGCGCGGCGAGCGCCACAGGCTCCGGCCCGGCTAGTGGCACGTAGAACGGCAAGTCATCGCCCAGACCCTGATCCTGAACCGGCTTGGTGTCTGTCATTCCGGGGCACACCGCCAAGGCGTCGACGCCACTTCCTCGGAGCTCCGACCACAATCCAGCCGCGAGGTTCAAGCCGTACCCCTTCGTCGCCGCGTAGTGACAGAAGTACGGCGAGCCGGACAAGGCCGACGCGGAAGAGACGATGATGATGCCCCCGCGTCCACGCGAGGTCATCGATTGCCCAACGACGTACGTCAGCACGAGCGTGGCGCGGCAGTTCACGTCCAAGGTTGCGAGATGCGCATCGAGGGGGATGTCGAAAAAGGGATCGAGCAAAGAGATGCCCGCGTTATTGACGAGGAGACCGATCTCATAGGTCTTCGCCCACTCCTCAGCTTTTGCCAAGAGGCCTGGCTCGGCGAGGTCACAGATGAGCGCACGCGTATCGATGCCGTGTTTTGCAGCGAGCTCTTCGGCGAGCGCTTCGGTTTCGCTGGCTTCCCGGTCGACCAGTAAGAGATCGAAGCCGTCGGCTGCCAAGTACGTTGCGAACGCCCGCCCGATCCCACGCGCCGCCCCGGTGACGAGGGCGTAGCCTCCATAGCGGCCGTGCAGCCCCAGCTTCGCCGTGTATCCCAAGCCGTTCTCCCTCAGATCGTCATCAATCGACGTGTGGCACGAGTGCGGTCGTGGATCCAGAAGGCGAGCCAAACGACGAGGAGCCCGGCGATGCCGCCGATTCCATAGAAGGGGCCGATCCAAGTCGGCGCGCCAAAGGTGAGGTCGTGCGCGGCGGCGGTCAGCGCGAGCATGGTGCCTCGCGCGATCGCGACGGCAACGACCGACTCGCTCCTCACGCGGAGGTAAACCAGTATCCAGGAAGCGACGATGCACCAGGGAAGAGCAAGCGCGACGCTCCACAAGCCGGGAGCGCCGTAGAGGTTTCCAACCGCCACCGATGGTGCGAGCCACAGCCACCACAAGAGACCGATCTTGGTCGACCGCATCCAAAAGTCGCCCGACATTTCACGGAAGTAGTAGCCGCGGAACGCGATTTCTTCGCACAGCCCAGGGATGAGGTTGAACGTCAGCCCGGCAGGCATTCCCAGGACGATCAGCATCAACGGATGCGGCGGTGGACTATCAGTGAGGTACTCTTCGAACTGCGCGAGTTGGTCCGGCGGGACCGTCGAGCGCTTGGTTTCGATCAATTGATCGACGGTCAGCACTGGCTCAAACCCGGCCGACCATGTGACCAGCATACCGACGAAGAGGACCACGACTGGCAGCAGCCACGCGATGCCCCACCAGCGGTTGATCTTGAAGCGAATGCCGAGCGGCGCGAGAATCGGCTGCTTCAGCCACGGCCCTTGCACTAGCAGAATCGCCACCAGTGCCGGGACGGTGTACCAGAAGGCGACGGCTCGCCCGGCCGCTCCGGACCACTCGATGTCGTTGAGCCACATACCGACGACCGGCGTCCAGCTCCCAATCGCCATTAGACCGAACGGGACCCAAATCAAGCGTGATTGGGTGACCTTCGGGCTCACCGAAAGCGTTTCCACGCGGCAAATTCGGCTTCCTGAAACGCCGCGTAGCGCTTCTGGAGCCGAATGAGCTCTCCGTAGACGCGGGGCAACTGCGGCGCCAGTGCCAGTAACACGCGCCCGGTCGCCTCTGCATCTCCCGCCGCGCGGTGCGCCTGCTCGAGCGGGATTCCGAGGTGCTTCGTGACATCACCGAGACGCCGGCTCTTCAGCTCTTTCAGGATCTCGCGCGCCCACACCAATGGGTCGACCCACACCACGTCGTCTCGCGCAGCTGGCGGCATGTCCCCGGGTGTCATTCCCTCCGGAGCGGCGCGTGCGATCTCGGCCAGCATGAACCCACGGTCAAAAGAGGCGTTGTACGCCACCGGGAGTGTGCCCTGTAGGACCTCAAGCACGCGGGGCATGACCGTCGCAAAGTCAGGCGCGCCCGCGAGCTCTTCGTCCGTGATGCCGTGTACCGCCCGCGACTCGTCGGGCACTGGGATGCCGGGGTTGACGAGCAAGCTCTCTCGGCTGGTCACGCTGCCCTTGTCGAATCTCACGAGCCCGATTTCGATCACGCGGTCGGTTTCGGAGTCCCGTCCCGTCGTTTCGAAGTCGATGACGGTGAACGGAATGTGTTCCCACGACGAACCTGGCTCGAACTCATGGCACAGGCCTTCGACCTTCTGGATCGCGTCCGCGATCAGATCGGCGATGCCCGGATAGTGGCGTCCAGTTGGAAAACATCCACACACATCGGTTCGTCCCCGCACGCACGGAAGATGCACTGCATGGCCGCCCCCGCGCAAGTCGTATAAAGGAGAGATTGTGGCTTCGACGTATCGGACGCGCTTCGCCCCCTCGCCGACGGGCAAGATGCACCCCGGGCACGCGCGCACCGCGCTGGTGACCTGGCTCCAGGCCCGCAGACAAGGCGGGAAAATCGTGATGCGAATCGAGGATATCGATCGCCCACGCGTCGTTCCCGGCTCTGCCGACGCAATCTTCCGTGACCACGAGTGGCTCGGGCTCGACTGGGATGAGGGCCCCGTGTTCCAGTCCTCCCGCGACGAAGCGTACGAGCGAGCGCTCAGTCAGCTGCAAAAAGCCGACATGGTCTACCCATGCACCTGCTCCCGAAAAGAAATCGCGGCAATCGCGAGCGCGCCGCACGGAGACGAAGGTCCCCGTTATCCCGGAACCTGCCGCAACGGTGTGACCAAACCCGGCAAGCCCCCAGCCCTTCGCTTCGTGTTCGAAGGCTCTTCTCCAGGGTTCGAGGACGTATTGTGCGGGACGTATCCCGAAGGCCGGGCAGGCGGTGACTTCGTGCTGCGTCGCGCCGACGGCGTTTGGGCGTATCAGCTCGCGGTCGTCGTGGACGACGCCGAAGCGGGGATCACCGAAGTGATCCGCGGAGCGGACCTGCTATCGTCGACGCCGCGGCAAATCGCACTCTACCGGGGGCTTGGTTGCCCGGTTCCACGCTTCGCGCACGTTGCGTTGGTGGTCGACGGGGACGGTACCCGTCTTGCGACGCGACACCGGGCAACTTCAATCGAATCACTTCGAGAGGCCGGCCGCTCGCCGGAGCAAGTCATTGGAGAGCTCGCGTGCTCACTCGGGTTGACCGCAACCGACGCCCCGATTTGCCCCAAAGAGTTGGTTCAGGTCTTCGAGCTTAGCGAGATCTCCCGGTCATCGTTCACCTGGAATCCCAAGGGTTGACATTAATTGAATTTTCGCCCCTCACTTACGACGAAGATGAGTTGAGGACCGGGCTGTGACATCAAACGAAAGGCTGGCGGAGATTGCCGAGCGACTAGCGGAGCTCGACCCCGTCAGGACCTATCCTCAGCGTGGAGCCACTTTGATCGCCGGCTTGGTCGGAGCCCATTCGTTTCGGCTCGATCGCCCCGATGCCGACGCGCTGAGTAGCGAGTCTGCTCTGACCACGACCGAACCGACGATCTCTTTGCCGCTTCGCCAAGGGAGGGCCCTCATCGGGACGCTCCATTTGGAAATCGTTGGCGAAGCGCCCTCCGGCAATCAGTTAGAGCTCTTGAAGTGGGCATCCCGCCTCTACGGTCGCGGGCTAGACTACGCCGAGCGGCTCACGGACACAGGGAGCCGAAGGCCGGGCGAGGCCGTCGAGGAAACCTTGCGCCGCGCACCGCTCACCCCGCGCGAGCGCGATGTCGTTTCGCTCCTGGTTGCGGGGTCCAGCACGCGCGAGATCGCCGCGGAGACCGGCCTGACGGTGTCGACCGTCAACACATATCTCAAACGGATTTTTTCCAAGCTCGGTGTGCATTCGAGGGTCGAGCTGATTGCCCGGATGGCCGGGACAGCTACCATTCCCCCGCGCCCCAACTACGAAGTGCCGCACGCCGATTGATGGACAGAGACGACAAGCTCACACATTTGGATCGCGACGGTCAGGCCCGCATGGTCGACGTCGGGGGCAAGAACAAAACGACACGCGAAGCCCGCGCGCGCGCAACGCTTCGAATGAAGCCGGAGACGCGCCGCGTGCTGTTGTCCGGCGAAGTCCCCAAGGGTGATGCGTTGGCGACGGCGCGCATCGCGGGCATCCAGGCGGCCAAGCGAACTTCCGAGCTCATTCCACTTTGTCACCCTCTTGCGATCACGGGCTGCGACGTCGAGTTCCACCCGGCCGACGACGACCAGAGATTCATCGTCGAGGCGTCAGTCCGTTGTGCCGATCGCACCGGCGTCGAGATGGAAGCGCTCACGGCGGCGACGGTCGCAGCGCTCACGCTCTACGACATGCTCAAAGCGATCGACCGCGGCATGGCGATAGAGGAGGTTGTGCTGCTCGAGAAGCAAGGCGGCCGCAGCGGCCACTATCGGCGCTGAAGTTAGTCTCGACGAACGATTCGGCGAAGCGCGTGCCAATCATCCCTGGTGAGCTCGCGGGTGACGACCAGGACGGCGAGGGAGCTCGTAAACCCGACAGCCAGCGCGGCGAGCGCCATCACCGGTGAATCGTGAGGAGTTGCGGTGGCGGTGGCGTACCCCACGCCGGCCGCCAGAGCCGCTCGGAGCCACGTCGCGACGGGGATGAAGACGCCGAACAATTTGTAAATCACCCAAGCCGAAAGGATCAGGGCGATAACCATTCCAATCGTCGTGCCGGTGGCAGCCGCTACGAGCGTTCCTTCTCCTAGGCCGGTGCGCATCACTAGAACCCGGTTGGCGACGGCCACGGCTAGCAACGACACGCCTGCGATGATCGCGGCTAGGGAAGGTTGGCCCGCTCCGCTGATCGCGGTTGCCGCGACGGCAAAGAGGGCGAACGCGGCCACGCCGAAAACCAGGATCGAAAGCGCGGGTGCTCCCGTCAGGTACTCTGCCGGGTACGCGAGTTGCATCACGCCGTGAGCGGCTCCCGAAGTGGGCGCTGCGACCAGCAAGAGGAGTAGCAGCGACAAGCGCATGGCGTGCTGAACGGTCGATTGGGCCGCCTCTCGATTCCCGATGCTCGTCGCCTTGCTGATCATCGGGAACACGACGAACGTCAACGAGATGATCAACTGATACGGCACGAACGCAAAGGTCTGCGCGGCGCGGTAGTAGCCGACGTACTGATTCGCGAGATCGACCGCGGCCTGGCTGGTCGCGGTGCTCGCGAATGCGATTTCGGTGGCCGTCCGCTTCAGGACCTGCAGGTCGATCATCAAGATGCCGTTGAGGCAGAGCTGATAGGTCCATATCGGAGCCATGAAGCCGATCCAGCGGCGGAGAGGGATCGGCTCGCCACGCTTTCCAAACCCAATCCAAATCAGGCTGATCGACAAGATCGTCGCCGATGCTGTCGCGAATCCAGCGACAGCGCCGATCGCGCCGAACCCAAGAGCCGCGCCCGCCAGGATACCGACGGTGCGAAGCGTGGAGAACGTGAAGTCCAGACGGGCCTGCTTGGAGAACCAGTGCCGTCCGTTGAGGCTCCCCACCACGGCCGCGTACAGGGCGTAGGCAAAGACGACGACCGACGCGACGCGGAGCAACCGCGTGAGCTGATCATCCAGGAGCAGGCGCGCGATCGCAGGCGCAAAGACGAACAGCGCGAGTGCCAAGATGCCCCCGACCAAGGTCTGAACCCGAAGCCCCTGCCTTAAGGTGACTTCGGCACGGGACTCGTCCTCGCTCACGAACTTCGAGACCGACTGGATTGTCGCGACGATCAGCACATTCGTGAGAATCGCCACGCCGCTCATCGTTGCCGAATAAAGTCCGAACTCCTTGGCTTCCCCAAAGATTCTCGGAAGCAGGAGTTGCACTGCGTAGCTGGTAACGATGAAGTAGCCCTTGGCGCCGGCAATCGACACCAGGCCGCGCCCAGCCCGCCGCGAGTCTTCCGAGGGATTCACCGCGGCCGGTTGTGCCGCCCCAGGTCCCGATGGTCAAGGGTTGACTTGGATCGGTGCATGACGCCAACTACGCCCAGGTGAAGCTGATGCGCATCAAGTCGGGGCGGGGGGCCTACGGCCGCTTGATCTCGGCAGCGGGCATACTGGCCGCGGTGGTGCTGGTGGGAGCCACTGCGTACTACAGCGTCGGCGAAGGCAGGTGGTCTTGGTTCGACTGCTTCTACATGACGATTATCACGCTCTCGACGGTCGGCTTTGCCGAAACGCTCGAGGGGATGAACGAGATGCCCGAAGCCCGTGGGGTGACGATCAGCCTGATCGTCCTGGGCAGCGGCACCCTACTTTATTTCATTTCTAGTCTAACTGCTTTGATTGTAGAAGGTGATTTGCAGGGAGTTCTGAGGCGTCGGAGTATGCAGCGAGCGATCGAAAAACTGAGCAAGCACGTCATTGTC
>JAFDAJ010000408.1 GCA_019313915.1 Deltaproteobacteria bacterium | reverse complement strand
CGTCATCGCGAAGGGCCCGTCCTACGCCTCACGCTCGACCGTCCGGAGGTGCTCAACGCCATCAACGGCACCATGCTCCTCGAGATTCGTGATGCGCTCGCGGCGGCTGCTGTCGATCGCGACGTTCGAGTCATTCTCATCGACGCCGCTGGCGACAGGGCGTTCTCGGCTGGGATCGATGTCGCCTACGTCAAGGACATGCATGGTGTCGAGGCCCGCGAGGTGGGTCGGGAGCTCCACCGAACGTTCCTGGCATTGCGAACCACTGAAAAGCCAATCGTCTGCTCCATCGACGGACTGTGTCTGGGTGCGGGCCTCGAGCTCGCGGTTTCCTGCGACTTCATGGTTGCAACCGACCGTTCGTCCTTTGGCTTGCCAAACATCCATCGGGGCATCCCTGCCATCGTGGAGGCAGCGATCATTCCACTCTGCGTCGGTATCCAAGGCGCGAGGGAGATGGCCTACCTGGGCGAGTTCTGGGATGCAGCGAAGGCGGAGCGTCGAGGACTGATCCATGCGGTGGTCGCGCCTGCAGACCTAGAGCACGAAGTCAACAGCCTGTGCGCGCGACTCGCGGACAAGAGCCCCGCCGCGCTCGCGACTCAAAAAGAGATCATCCACAAGTGGATGACGACCGATCTCGAGGCCGCCATCGACTTCTCGATCAACGCCGTGATGTTGAACTTCATGACACGGGACCAAAAGGAAGCCATGGAAGCGTTCCTGGAAAAGCGCGGGGGGAAGTAGCGCCATGGGCAAGGTCATCGTTACTTGCGCACTCACAGGCGCTCAACAGGGCAAGGAGGCGAACCCCAACCTTCCAGAGCAGCCCGAGGAGATCATCGCTCAGGGCCTGGAGGCCTGGCGAGCGGGGGCCGCCGTGCTTCACATTCATGCGCGCGATGCGCAAGGCAAGGCGACCGCCGATGTTGCCGTCTTCCGCCAGATCGTCGATGGGCTTCGGAGCGAAGGCTGCGATGCGGTGCTCAATCTGACCACCGGCGGCGCCGTCGCTGGACTTGCGATCGAGGAGCGGATCCGGGTCGTTCCTGAGATCAAACCGGACATCGCATCCTTTAGCGTCGGTGGTGGATGTCTGCTCGGTCGCTACGATCAACGCGAGCAGCGCTGGACACGGGACCGCTTCGTTCCGTTGTTCTCATCCCACGCCGAGCTCGAGCGCGTCGCGCGAGTGTTCCTCGACAACGGCGTGCGCCCGGAGCTGGAAGTATACCACTCGGGCATGCTCAACAACATCTGGGCGCTTCGCGATCGCGGCGTCCTCTCGGAGCCGCTGCTCGTGAATCTCGTGATGGGGATCCCCGGCGAGTGCACGAAAGCCACGGTCAAGAACCTGGTCTTCTTCGTGGACGGTCTACCGCCAGACACGCAGTGGCTGGTGACGGCCATCGGCGCACGCAACCACTTTCGCATGTTGGGCGCGATTGTGGCGATGGGGGGACATGTGCGCGTCGGCCTAGAGGACAATGTGTACGTTCGGCGCGGAGAGCTTGCACAGAGCAACGGTCAGGTCGTCGACAAGGCCGTGGGCCTGTTGCGAGAAACGGGTGCGGAGGCTGCGAGCCCCAGCGAGGCTCGCGCGATTCTACAACTACGCGATTCCTGAGCGAGGAGAAAGAGAACATGCCAAGAGAGAAGATTGCAATCGATGCATGGGCGAGCTGGATCAGCCCCGAGGGCGCCAAACGCTGGCCGGTGGAGTATCTCCACATTTTCAAGAAGTACCGATCACCGCGCAGCATCTTCGAAGGATTCTCGCTCGACCAGATGATCGGCCGTCATGTCCAATGAGGAAGTCGCCGAAGCTGTGCGGAAGCATCCCGACCGCTTTGTTGGAAGCGGCACGGTAAACCCGTTGAAGAAGCCGGGAGAGGTCGCGCGCGACGTCGAGCGCTTGATCCATGAGCTGAACATGAAGGTGATCCGGTTGGAGCCGTACATGTACGGGGACGGCATGACGGGGTTGGCACCCAACGACAAACATTATTGGCCTGTCTATCTCAAGTGTCAGGAGCTCGGTGTCGCGGTCGCTATTCAAGTGGGCCACACCGGCCCATTGCTCCCTTCGGAGTCCGGCCGCCC
>JAFDAJ010000147.1 GCA_019313915.1 Deltaproteobacteria bacterium | reverse complement strand
TGGTCGGGGCGACTGGATTCGAACCAGCGACCTCATGCTCCCAAAGCATGCGCACTACCAGGCTGTGCTACGCCCCGTGACCCGATTGGGTAGCCGATGACTAGGGGTTCTGCAACTCCCGCAGCAAAGGTACGAGCTTTGCCGCGGCCTGGGCGCGGTGGCTTATTTCGTTCTTCGTGTCGGGGCCGAGCTCCGCCATCGTCTGCGTGTAGCCTTCGGGAACGAACAAGGGGTCGTAGCCAAAGCCATGGGCCCCTGTGGGTTCATGCCCGATGCGGCCTTCACATGCACCGTCGGCCATTGCGAGCTCGTGCCCGGCCCCGTCCACGATCACGATGGCGCAGCGGAATCGGGCAGTCCGTTGTTCGTCGGCCGTGTCACTCAGCTCGTCGAGTAACTTGGTGTTGTTCTGCGCGTCGGTCGCACCCTCGCCGGAATACCTCGCGGAATACACCCCCGGCCGCCCGCCGAGCGCGTCGACCTCTAGACCACTGTCGTCGGCAAGACACGGCATCCCGGCAACCTTCGCGATCTCAGTCGCCTTCTTGAGCGCGTTCCCACGAAACGTGTCGCAGTCCTCCACGACGTCCACCGGCTCTGCAAGAGACGCCATCGTCTCGAGCTCGAGCCCCGGGACATCGGCAAGAAGCCTCTCGTACTCGCGCAGCTTCCCCGGGTTCATCGTCGCGATGAGAATTCGCATCAGGGCAAGAGCCGGTCGAGATCGATATCGAGCTCGCCAAGCGCGCGACGCTGTTCCTCGGCCAGCGCCGGCATCGCAGCAAGCGCCAAGTCGATCATCTCATCGAGCTTCTTACGCATGATCGGGGCGCCTTCCGCCGTGCCCTGCACCTCGACCACGGCACCTCGGGGCGTCCCGACGACGTTGAGATCGACCTCGGCGTCGCGGTCCTCGGTGTAGCAAAGGTCCAACATCGGCCGGTCTTCGAGTAGCCCTACACTAATCGCGGAAATCGGTTCCCGGAGCACGCCCTTGTCAACCAGCCCTTTGGCGCGAACCCCATCGAGCGCGATCGCCGTCGCAATCATCCCACCCGTTATCGACGCCGTCCGGGTCCCGCCATCGGCATCGAGCACATCACAATCAACCGTGATCATTCGCTCGCCGAGCTTCTCAAAATCAACCGCCGCTCGAAGCGCGCGTCCCACCAAACGCTGAATTTCCGTGGTCCGGCCATCGACGCGGCCGTTGCGCCCATCGCGACGATTCCGCTCCGGATTGGCGCGTGGATGCATGGCGTACTCCGCGGTGAGCCAACCCTTACCGGACCCGCGCATCCAATCAGGCACGCCTTCGGATATCGAGGCCGCGATCAACACGGTGGTGCCGCCACAGCGGTAGAGCACCGAGCCTTCGGGATTGCGCTGCACGTTCGCTTCAATTGAAATCGGCCTCAGCGCATCGTACGAGCGCCCGTCTGCTCTACTCATCCAACCCTCCGCACGGGCGAACCACTAGTCGCTTGTGCGGCGGCTGGCAACCAAACCTCGAAGGTCGTTCCGTGTGGGTGCCGGGGCTTGCACGCGATGGTCCCCCCGTGGGCAACGACGATCTGGTGCGTGAGCGGCAAGCCGAGGCCCGTGCCCCGCTCCTTGGTCGTGTAGAACAAGTCGAAGACGTGCTCGCGCTCTGCCTCGCCGATGCCTGTGCCTTCATCGTGAACCTGAATCCGCACGCCGCCGTCGTACCGCACCGCTTCGAGCTTGGCGGTCCCCCCGTCGGGCATCGCTTCACGCGCATTGCGCAAGAGATTGAGTAGCGCCTGCCGAAGTTGCGGCTCATCCATGGCCACTGCCGGCAACTGCGACGCGAGGTCCAACCGGAGCTCGACGCCCGCAGCGTCCATCTCGCGTCGTACGAACTCCGCCGTGTCACGCAGGAGATGAGTCGGGTCATCGGGCGTCAGCGAAGGCTCGGGCAGTCGCGCCAGACGCAAATACTCCTCGGTAATGCTCTCGAGGCGCTCGAGCTCCTGCTGTATCGATTCCAGCAGCCGCTTGCCCTCTGAGCCGGGCTCATGAATCTCGTCGCCGAGCATGTCGACGTTGAGCCCGATGCTCGACAACGGGTTGCGAACTTCGTGGGTCACGTGGGCGGCCATGCGTCCGATAGCCGCCAGTCGCTCCGTTTGGATGAGGCGAGATTTCGTCGCGATGGCATCCGACACGTCATCGGCGACGACCAGGACCCCACGAGCTCCGCCGTGGCTGGCTTCGTCGCCAAACGGAGTCACGAGCACATCGACCAATCGCTCCGTGAAGCCCGCAATTCGCTCGCCCTGGAGGGTTCGCGCAGCTCCTCCCTCGGCAACGTCCGCAATCGCGCGAGCGAGGGCCGGAAAGCGTCGAAGAAGCGAGGTGTCGTCGATCGACGAGCCTACATCGCGTGGGCTGGTTCCGAGAATTTCATCCGCAGCTGGATTGGTCGTCTTGATCACGCGGTCGCGGTCAACGACCACGATCGCCGCCCGCAGCGCCTCGACGATCTGAACCTGCATTCGCTGAAGCCGCTTCTCGGCAAGCGCCGCCTCGCGCAAGCTCTGGTCGCGTGCGGCGAGGGCCAAAACCATCCGCTCGAACTCCGCAACGAGCTGGCCGAGCTCGTCGTTTCGCTTGATGTCGACGGCACTCGACAGGTCACCGCGGGACACCGCCGCCACGCGTTGATGCAACAAAGGAATTGGGCGGAGCAAACGCTGCGACAAGAACGTCACCGCAACACCGACGATCAACGACAGCAAACCGAGCAGCCCCAAGAGGAAGGTCGCACGCTCGGACTGCGCGGCCGCCAGCGTGCTGGTGCGGGAAATCCGTTGTTGGACACTTTGCGCCGCTCGGTCATAGCTGCGCTCGATCCGTTGCTCGGTGCCTCGGAGCTTCGTGAGCAAATCCTCGACCACCTCTTCGTCTTCAGCAGTGCTATTGAACAACTGCTCGTACTGCGAATCGATCTCTTCGTAGGCTTTGGCAATCGCGTCGAGCTCTCGGCGAACGGAGCGCAGCGGCGCCGGCTGCCCGCGCTCTTCGGCCAAAGCCTCGGCTCTGTCCACGCCGTCATAGGCGCGCTGAAGCGTGGTCGGCCGAATGCGCAGCGCTGCCTGCAACCAAGACTTGGTCGGCGTGCTTCGTTCCGACCGGAGCGCACGCTCCACCAAGTTTGCATACACGCTCTGCGTTGCTTTCGCCTGGCTCAGGGTCAACGCCAAAGGCAGGTATCCGTCCTCGAGCAGGCCTAGGCTTTGCGACGTACGATGGTGCTGCACAAAGCTCAGGCCTCCGACGACGCCGAAGGCGACCAGCACGACGATGTACCCCAGCACGATGCGGGTCGGAATCGTGAGCCATTTCCGGCGAGCCGGACGAGTCATCCTCTGATCCTAAGCCTGGGAGCCGAACCTGGCGAGGATCCCGTCGGCCACAGCCCTGCACGGCCGAAATTCCAACCCGAAACGGTGTGGTCCTCAGTTGACGTGCGCCTCTGTGGCACCGCTGAGTGGACGGCCCTGACGGGCGTGCTGGTCGACTGCCGCACGCACGAAGCTTGTAAACAGAGGGTGTGGCAGGTGCGGCTTGCTCTTGAACTCGGGATGGAACTGACACCCGACAAAATGGGGATGCTCCGGAAGCTCCACCATCTCGACCAGGCGCTCATCGGGGGAGACACCGCACAGAACGAAGCCGCCACTCTCCAGCTGTTCGCGGTACGCGTTGTTCACCTCGTAGCGGTGTCGGTGGCGCTCGCTGATCTGAGACTTGCCGTAGATTTTCGCCGCGAGCGAGCCAGGCTTGATCATGCATGGATAGGCGCCCAAGCGCATCGTCGCGCCCTTGTCCTCGATGCCACGTTGATCGGGCATGATGTCGACCACGAGGTGCTTCGCGTCGCGCTCGAATTCGGCGCTATTGGCGCCTTCGAGCCCGCACACGTTGCGCGCATACTCGACCACAGCCATTTGCATGCCGAGACAGATGCCAAAGAAGGGGATGTTGTTCTCGCGAGCGAACTGAATTGCGCGAATCTTCCCTTCGGAGCCGCGGTCTCCGAATCCGCCCGGGACCAAGATCGCGTCGTGCTTGCCGAGCCGTGCCTCGAGATCGCCGCCCTCGAGCTCCTCGCTGTCTACGTAGTCGAGATCCAGCTTCACGTCGCACTCGAGCGCCGCGTGCACCAAGGACTCGTGCAGAGACTTGTACGAATCGCGCAGGTGCACGTACTTGCCGACCAGCGCAATCGAGACGTGACCCCGGCCCGGAGCCATGTAGCGCTCGACCGTCCGTCGCCAAATCGAAAGGTCCGGGTCACGTGACCAGATATTGAGCCGTTCGGCCAGCAGGCGATCGAGCCCCTGGGAGTGAAGGGTCAATGGAAGCTCGTAGATCGTGTGTACATCCGGCGCGGCGATCACCGCCTGAACCGGCACGTTGCAGAAATGCGCGATCTTCTCCTTGAGCTGGTGCGGAAGCTCTCGGTCGACACGGCACAGCAGCAGCTCCGGCTGAATCCCGAGACCCAGGAGCTGCTTCACCGAGTGCTGCGTCGGCTTGGTCTTGAGCTCTCCCGCCGCGGCGATGTAGGGGACGAGCGTCACATGCACCGAAACACTGTTTTGCGGACCGAGCTCCCCGCGCAACTGACGAACCGCTTCGAGAAACGGCAACGACTCGATGTCGCCGACCGTGCCGCCAACCTCGACAATCGCGACGTCGACGTCGCGCGTCGCTTCGCGGACTCGCGCTTTGATCTCATCGGTGATGTGCGGAATGACCTGGATGGTGGCTCCGAGATATTCCCCGCGCCGCTCCTTCGCGATCACCGAGTCATAGATGCGGCCGGTGGTGAAGTTGTTCGCCTTGGTCATCGTCGCCTTGGTGAAGCGCTCGTAGTGACCGAGGTCGAGGTCGGCTTCAGCACCGTCGTCAGTCACGAACACCTCTCCATGTTGGAAAGGCGACATCGTGCCGGGATCGACGTTGATGTACGGATCCAACTTCATATTGGTAACCCGTAATCCTCGTGCTTCGAGGAGGGCGCCCATCGAAGCGGCCGCCAAGCCTTTTCCGATTGAGCTGAC
This sequence comes from Deltaproteobacteria bacterium, assembly GCA_019313915.1. Taxonomy (GTDB): domain Bacteria; phylum Myxococcota_A; class Polyangia; order Polyangiales; family Houyiibacteriaceae; genus SG8-38. The sequence goes on along the minus strand of JAFDAJ010000147.1, from coordinate 1,682 downwards.
AACACCCCCTGTGACGAAGATGAACTTAGTGTGTCGCGCGTTCATCCAGTGGGGCTCCTAAAGCAGTGCGTGTTGCACGCAACAGACGAGACCGTAGAGGCCCGGCCCGACGGTGTCAACGCAACTCTGGATCGGATTCGCCGATAGCGGCGATTGCATGAATTTTCTAGCGTTGCGAATCCCCTGCATCGACCGGCTTCGCAATCAAGGAAGCGCGCGTCACGCCTGCCGCTCCGAACCGTTCGCGCAACGCTTGCGTCGTCGCCGCGAGGCGCTCCCGCCGTGCCCGCTCCGCATCGGGGAACAGCTCGGCATCGGGATGCTTGGTCAACGAGGAAACCGAAACCCCAGTGAGCCGTACGCCCGTGTCGATTGCATCGAATCGTGCGAGCAGATCGCTGGCAGCCTCGAAGATCGCGTCCGTATCGGCAACTGCTCGAGATAGGCGAGCTTGACGGCTACGAATGCGATGATCTCCGTACTTGATCTTCAGGGTGATTACCTGCGCCCACAGGCCTTTGTTCACGAGGCGATCGGCTACCTGCATCGACTGTCGCAGGATTGGCTTGAGGAGCGCCTCGGTCGTGGCGAGATCGTGCTCAAACGTAGACTCGCTGCCTAGACTTTTCGGCGGCGAGCCGACGACGACGGGCCGCTCGTCGACTCCCCCGGCGAGCTCGCGCGCGACAGGGCCCCAACTCCCGAGTAGGTGCTGGAGCGTGTGAACGTCCGCACGCGCGAGGTCCCCAATGGTTTGCAAACCCGCCGCGCGAAGCTTCACCCTCGCCTTGGGACCCACTCGCCACATGCGCTCCAAAGGAAGCGGAGCGAGAAACTCGGCGGCGCCATCGTGAGGGACCACGGTCAATCCATCGGGCTTGTCGAGATCGCTGGCGATTTTGGCGACGAACTTGTTCGGTGCGACACCAGCCGACCCGGTTAGCCCGATCTCCGAGCGGACGTCCTGCTTGATGCGGCGGGCGATCTCCTCCCCATCCCCAAAGAGGGCCCGGCTGCCGGTCACATCGAGAAACGCCTCGTCGACCGAGAGACCCTCCACGAGCGGCGTATACCGGCGAAACACCTCGAAGACCTGACCGCTGAGCTCGGAATAACGGGCCCGGCGGGGCGGAACGACGATCGCGTCGGGGCAGCGGCGCAGGGCCTCGACCATGGACATCGCCGATCCCACCCCAGTCGGACGCGCCTCATAAGAGGCGGCCGTCACCACACCCCGGCGAGAGCGCGCCCCAACCAGCACCGGCTTCCCGCGCAAATCCGGGTTGTCGAGTTGCTCGACCGACGCAAAAAACGCGTCCATGTCGAAGTGGATGACTGTACGCATGTGCTCTTTTGCGACCCTACCGCAAGAAGTCTTGATCGCCAGCGCGATCAAACGTACCGTCCGACGCTATGGCGGAACCGGGCAACGAGGACCCCTATGAGGGTCGGTTTGGCATCTTCAGACGGATAGACGACTGGATCTTCCACATCGAGATGGGGATTCTTTGGACCTTCCTCGGCGTGTCCGGAATCATGGTGTTTCTCGACGTCATGTACCGGCGCCTCGCCGCGCCGGACAGCAAGGTCGCCGAGCTCGCGGCCCGCATTTTCGGCGTCGAGAGTCCCGAAGGGATGGAACGGCTGACGGCCCTCGGTCCAAAGGCCAGCGCAGTCATCGG
>JAFDAJ010000146.1 GCA_019313915.1 Deltaproteobacteria bacterium | reverse complement strand
TCTCGAAGAGCGCGCTGAAGTGCGCCTCTTGGTCTTCGGCAATCTCGGGGCCGATGCAGCCGTCACGCTCTCCGTGTAGATACATCGTCGGGACCACGATTGGGCCGGCGGCGAACGTCGCGCGAAGCTCACGCACCGCCTTGAGCGAGGCCATGGCGCGATAGTACTTCAGCGGCGCGGGCATGCTCGCTTGCAAACACAGCTTGAGCTCTTCGAAATACTCAGGTCCGGGATCGAAACCCGGTGACCAGCTTTGCCACAGGCGCTCGATGAAACGGTAATTGCGAAGCTTCACGACGCGGTCCGACACGATGGGCAATTGAAAGAAGGCCATGTATGCACTGCGTTGGATCTGGCGTGGATAGCGTTCGACGTTGGTCTCGAAGGCGAGGACGTGTGGCACCGCAAGCGTCGCCGCCGCGCGAAACCGCTCCGGGCGCTGCGCCAACGCGCACTGGGTGATGACGGAGCCCCAGTCGTGGCCGACGATCCGAACCGGCTCCGAGGGAGACAGCTCGTCGACGAGGGCAAGGATCGTCCGCGTCACCGAGGGAATGTCGAAAGGCCCCTCGAGCGACGACGGGGCATACCCTGGGAGCCATGGGCTCACGATGCGGTAACCCGCTTCGCGAAGGTGCGCCGTGAGGGGTGCCCACGTGCGTGGAATATCCGGAAAGCCATGGAGGCACACCACCAAGGGCGCGTCTTCGGCCCCGGTCGAAAGGTACGAGATCCCGGGAGCTTACGAGAAGAAGCTCGCGAGCGCTTCCGCAAGCCGTGCGGCAAACGATTCGTCGACGATCAGGTCCTGCCGGGCCTCGATCTCCAGCGCGCACCGCCCAAACTCCTGGGCGTGCCGCACCGGAGAATGGGCAAGGCCGTCCTTGCCGGACCACGGCTCGTTGGGAGCGACGTGAAAGCCCGCCTCCTGCAGATGACGGACGAGCTGGTACGCGGGTTCGTCGTCGTGATCGAACAAGACCCCGATCTCCAGGGCGCGCGCCTCACCTTCGTAGCTGTCGGTGAAGGTGTGTATGGAGAACACCGTGTCACCTCGGCTGCGCCCCACCATGGCGCTCACCGCCGCATGATAGGGGACGTAGAAGCGATCGATTCGGCGCTCTCGCTCCGTTTCGAGCAGCCCTTGGTTCAGGTGCACCATCCTTCCATCGGCGTTCTCCCGGAACAGCGTCTCGGAGTTGGGAGGCCGGTTTGGATCGATCAAGAGCCGTGAAAACCGGGAAAGCACAGCCGGTGCGTTCATCAAATCAGCCACACGCCGAGTGAACGCGGCGGCGCCGATGTCGCTGGCCCAATGGGTATCGACGAGCCACCGATCTTCGTCAGGCCATATCCACGGCTCGGGCAGCGCCGCCGACGCATGCTCGCAGGTGAACACCAAGCGACTCCCAAAGTCGCCCTCGATCTCTTCTACCGCTTCGACCGATTCCATCCTTGAATTGTAAGCGAACTCTCGAAAAGTCGAGCTCGTCGATGACACTGAACAATTGAGCGGTATACTCGAAAGTGAAGCCGAAGGGGGCGGTGGAAGGAAACCAACGCGTGCCGCATCCCGACGAAGACCTGGAGCTCCCCAAAAAACCCGGAAAGGCGTCACGCCGGCCGAGTCATTTCCGCACGAAGCGTCGAGACAACACGACCCGAGTGGTCCGCGTGTTGCATGAGCGTTCGCACGCGGAGGGAGACCTGAGTCACGTTGTGCAGAGTCCTCGGGCGCGCCAAGAGCAGTGGAGCGAAGTGATCAATCGAGCGCCCACGTTGCCGGAGCCCCTCCTCCGCCGGCCCATGCCGCCGCCGGCGCCGTTGCCTTCCGAAATGTCGAGCATCGATCCGACGAGCCCCGGCTGGCTTGACGACCGTCATCGACGGAAGCGCGTCGAGGACCTGATCGGGACGATCGGCCTCACACTGATGGTCGGAGCCATGCTGGTCGCGATGTGGCTGCGGATGACCGGCCCGTAAGGCGCCGTTAGAACTCCGGGCGGTCTTGGTGCTGCCCGAACACGTCTCGAAACACGTCGCAGATCTCCTGCTCCGTGCAGTATGCCTTTGCGGCGGCGATGACGCCGGGCATGACGTTGCGGTCGGTGCGGCAGTCTTCGGCGATCGTGGCGAGGGCCTTGGACACGGCGGCGTCATCCCGTTCGGCTTTCACCTTTGCGAGGCTCTCGACCTGTTCCTTTTGAATCGACTCGTCGACCCGGAGGATTGGGATGTCGGGCTGTTCGTCTTGTTCGTACTTGTTGACGCCAACGACCGTCTTTTCACCGCTCTCTACTTGCCGCTGCAGGCGGTACGCCGAGGCAGCGATTTCGCGTTGTGGGTAGCCGCGTTCGACGGCTTCGACCATGCCCCCGAATTCGTCGATCTTGCGGATGTAGTCCATGGCCTCTTCTTCGAGACGATCGGTCATCCACTCGACGAAGTAGCTGCCAGCCAAGGGATCGATGGTATTGGTGACGCCGGACTCTTCGGCGATGATTTGCTGGGTGCGGAGCGCCACGGTCACAGCTTCCTCGGTGGGGAGCGCGAACGTCTCGTCCAGGCTGTTGGTGTGGAGCGACTGGGTGCCGCCCAACACGGCGGCAAGCCCCTGAAGCGCCACACGCGCGACGTTGTTGTACGGCTGCTGGGCCGTGAGAGACACACCGGCGGTCTGCGCGTGCGTGCGAAGCATCAACGAGCGCGGATTCTTGGGGTCGAATCGATCCTTCATGAGTCGCGCCCACATTCGGCGCGCTGCACGGAACTTCCCGATCTCTTCGAAAAAATCGCTGTGGACATCGAAGAAGAACGACAGGCGCGGCGCGAAGTCGTCGACGTTCAAGCCGCGCTCGACCGCCCACTTCACATACTCGAGCCCATCGGCAATCGTAAACGCGAGCTCTTGTGCCGCCGTCGAACCCGCCTCGCGAATGTGGTAGCCGCTGATGCTGACGCTGTTCCAGCGTGGAACCTCTTTTGCGCAGAACTCGATCGAGTCGGTGACGATTCGCATCGCCGGACGTGGAGGCACTACCCACGCGTGCTGCGCGATGAACTCCTTGAGGCAGTCGTTCTGGACGGTGCCGCCGATCTTGTCGCGGGCAATTCCACGCTTGTCAGCCAACGCGATGTAGAAACCAAGCAGCACGGCCGCCGGGCCGTTGATCGTCATCGACGTCGTAACCTTGTCGAGCGGAATCTGGTCGAACAAGACCTCCATGTCGTGGAGCGTATCGACCGCTACGCCCACCATGCCCACCTCGCCGAGCGAGCGTGGCGAGTCGCTGTCGTATCCCATCAGGGTCGGGAAATCGAAAGCCGTCGAAAGGCCGGTCTGCCCCTGATCGAGCAGGTACCGAAAACGCTCGTTGGTCTGTCGCGGTGTGCCAAAGCCGGCAAACATCCGCATCGTCCACAGGCGGCCACGGTACATCGTCGGCTGAACACCGCGGGTGTACGGAAACTGGCCTGGGAACCCGAGGTTGCTCTGATAGGTATCCCCGAGGTCGGCCGGCGTGAGAAGGTCCGGCACCTCGAGGTCGCTGTGCGTGACGAACCGCTCCTTGCGCAACGGATGGCGAGACGTGGCGTCCTGCACATCCTGCTCGCGCCACTGATCCGTCTCGTCGCGCAAGCGATCTTTGTCGTCGTCTGACTGCTGAGCGGCTGCCAGCTTCTTCGCGCGATCCGCGGTCACGGGCACCTCCTGCTAGTTCTCTACCGTGTCCTGCGCACCCGGGAAAGGCAAGACCTCGCCGCGGATGACCTGCAGCATGCCTTCGACTTCCAACGCAACCTCGAGCTCCGGACTGGTCTCCAAGAAACGTTCGAGATAGCGCTTCGCCGCGTCGTTCTCACCCTTTTGAAAGTGAGCGGCGCCGATGAGGAACAACCCGTCACCATCGTCTTCCTGCTGCTGGAGCACCCGTTGGCCCATTCGAATGGCGCGGTCGTACTCGCCCATCATTCGGAGCGTCTGCCCCGCACCCACCATCGCTCCCGCGTAGTCTGGCGCGAGCTTCAGCGCTTCGACGTAGCTCTTGAGCGCCTCCGGGAAGGCTTCCTTTTGAAAGTAGGCGTGACCTAAGAAGTGAAAGGCGTACTCGTTTCGCGGATCCTCCTGGGCCACGCGCAAGAGTTCGTCGATCGCCTGATCGGTCTCGCCCGCGTGAAGAAGCTCCATGCCTTCTTCCGCTGCTTCCCACCGTTCGGACTGGGCACCGTCCACCGAGCTCTCCTCAGTCACGGTTGCCGTAGTCGATCGAGCCTGCGCGCGTTCGATCGCGCGGCTGCACGCCGGACGCCAAGGTCCCAAGCGCAAGCACGAGGAACAGCACACCTCCGATGAGAAGCGTGATGCCCATCAACTGACGGTTGTCGAATGCCCAGTAGCAAACGCCGGCAATCACCAAAGTCAGGACGGCAACGGCCGCTGACACGCGTATCTGCAATTGACGGCGGCGCTGTGCGTGTACTTCCGCTTCACGCTTGGCTTCCTTCGCTTCCTTGGCTCGCTCCTTGCGAGCTTGGCGCCGCTCGTTCTGTTTCTTCGCCATGAGGGGAGCATACTACTGAATCGCCCGATGGGCCCGAGCTGCCAAATGGCCCTCCGGCACGAGCTCCAGGTATTTCTCATAAGCTTCCCGCGCGGCGGGTGAGTTGTCGCTCGACAGCGCCTCCCCCAGGTAGAACCAAGCCGCGGCGGGCGTACCAGAAAGAGAAATCGACTGCCTGAAGAGCCGGCGGGCGGCATCCCGCTCCCCGCGCTCGTAGTGAACTCGCCCCATCTGATAGATCGCGGTCGCTTCGAGACCGGGCCGTGCATCGACACCTCGGGCAAGCTGAAGCGCTCGGGACGCGTTGCTCATCGCCTCGGTGTACTTCTTGGCGCGCAAGATGCTTTGGCCCATGCCGACCAAAGCGGGCGCGTAGTCCGGGTCCAGCTCGAGCGCGCGTCGATAATAGCTCGCGGCAAGCCCTGTGTGGCCTTGCGCGTAAAGCGTATCGGCTCGCAGGGTAAGTCCCTTGGGATCCATCGAACCGAGCTCCGCCTGCACGACGGCGGCGCTGGGCTCTCTCGCTTGCGCGGCCGCCGCGACTCTTGGCTTCGGCTTCGATTTTACAGCCGCCCGGGCCGCTCGAGCAGGGGCAGAGACGCGTTGGGGAGGCGCGGACTTCGAAGGCTCCGGCTCCAGGGCAGCCACTTCGGGAGCCTCAGTCGCTTCGACCGTGGGTGAGGCCGGAACCCGCTCCGACTCCGGCCGCGACTCGGGCCCGGCGGCTTCGATCGGCGTTGGGACTGCGATCGCTTCCTCGGGCACTGCCAGGGACCCTGCTTCCTGGCTCTGAGGTGCTTCGGCAGCCGAAATCTCGGCGCTCGGCACGTCGTTCTCAGTGCGAGTAACCAGGGCAATCCCTGCGACCAGCAGAGTGATCCCGCCCACCGCAACGATTCCGAGAATCACCTGCTGCGGCGTCAGGGCGGCCTGGCTGCGCCGTTCCTGCCGCTCTGCAAACGCGATCAGATCGTCTTCGACCTCGAGTCCAATCTCCTCGGGAAACGCTTCAGCACTAGGCGCTCGTTCCTCGAGCACCCGGGCCTTTGCCAGCAGGCGCTCTGCTTTGTCGTGCTCGCCCTGCTCCGCCAGGAGCTCGCCGAGCCACTGCAGGGGCCTCGGGTCCTCCGGCGCGAGCCGAGCGGCCCCCAGCAATGCCTGCTGCGCTCTGAGGGTGTCGCCATCCGCCCGCCACGCCTCGGAACAAAGCAGCAGGTACTCCGGATCATCGGCCAGTTGCTCGTGATGGACGCTCAGCAGCTCGAGCGCCGCATGAGACTTGCCTGCCGCGATCAGATCGCGTGCAATCTCCAACGGATGCGGGTGCCCGGCGGGTTCCGCGTCGTCGAGCGCGTAGGCATCGAAGCCGAAATCAGACACGGCAGCGATCCTATCAGAGCGCCCGTGGATTCATGAATTCCCGCCAATCACGGAGTCACCCCGGGCCTTCTGCGCCAAAGCTTGTATACTCCCGCGCAATGTTTGTGGTCGCGTGCTCCGGTTTCCCCGTGCCGGTCAGCCGTTATTGGCGGGAATTCGATTCGGTGGAAATCTCGGATACCGAGATCGCCATTCCCGGCGCTGGTACGATACGGCGCTGGATTCGGGAGGCGCCGGACAACTTCCTGTTCACCGTGGTAGCCCCCAAATCCGTCAGTGAGTCCGGGTTTCGGCGCACCAAGGAGAACAAGGCGACCTGCGAAGCTGTGGCGGAGCTCGCCAGGGACCTCAAGGCCAAAGCGGTCATCTTTAGCGCAGACGAAAACTTCAAACATGGCAAGGCTAACCGGGCCGCTCTTCGAGCGTTTCTAGGTTTTCTGCCGCCAAAGATGCCGCCTATCGTCTTCGACCTCGATGCGTGGAAGCCAAGCGATATCGTCGCAGCATGCGGCGACCGGCCGGCCGTCGCAGCCTACGACCCGCTCACCGACGATCCCCCGCCCAAGGCGAAGATGGTCTACCTCCGCCTTCCGGGGCCCGCGGGCCACCGGTCGCGGTACGACGAGGCGGCAGTCGCGAAAATCGCCGAACACTGCAAGAGCCTCGACCCCGAGCTGGGCATCTGTGTGTTCCGCAACATCGACATGCAGACCAACGCCCACCAGCTCACTAAGCGACTCGAGTAGCAGATGCCCGGATCGGCGCCGGCGCCGACAGTGCTCACGCTCGAGGAAGAAGACGCTGGGGAACGCCTCGATCGCGTTCTGGCTCGCCGCTGCCCGGAGTTCTCACGAAGTGCGCTACAGCGATGGATCGAGCAGGGGCGCGTCGAGCAAGCCGGCGAGGTCGTCTCGCGCAAGACCAAGGCCATGGCTGGCGCGGAGGTCTCCGTCCACCCTGCCCCGCCCGAGGCCATGAGCGCCGAGCCCCAGGACATTCCTATCGAGGTCCTCTTCGAGGACGCGCACCTGATCATCGTCGACAAGCCTCCGGGGCTAGTGGTTCACCCTGCCCCCGGCCATCCCGATGGAACGCTCGTCAACGCCCTGCTCCATCACGCCGCGGTGCAGGGCGGAGCCGACCCGCTGCGTCCCGGCATCGTCCATCGCCTCGACAAGGACACCGGCGGGGTGATGGTGGTCGCGAAGACACCTCAGGCGCACGAGCGGCTGGTCGAGATGTTTCAGCAGCACGCCCTGGAGCGGGCATACCTGGCGATTGCGCTCGGACGGCCGCCACAGTCGATCACGTACGATACGTTCCACGGTCGGCACTCGGCGCATCGAAAGAAATTCACCTCGCGGGGCGACCGGGGACGCCGAGCGGTCACTCACCTCGAAACGGTCGAGCTTTTGCACGGAAGCGCTCTGGTTCGTTGCCGTCTCGAGACGGGGCGCACCCATCAGATCCGCGTACACCTCGCGGAGCATGGGCACCCGGTCCTCGGGGATTCGCTCTACGGGAAATCGATTGGAGACCCCGAGCTACGCCGAGTGTCGACCGAGCTGGGCCGCCAGGCGCTGCACGC
>JAFDAJ010000006.1 GCA_019313915.1 Deltaproteobacteria bacterium | reverse complement strand
GGGCCGAACAACACGGATAACGTCTGGGTGGCCACCGCGCCGAGGATGGAGCTCGACTGGGTTTCGGACACCAATTTCTACATCCCTGAGGGGCCGACGTTCGACAACGCGGGCAACCTCTACTTCAGTCCGCTGTTCCCACCGTTGCCACAATTCGATGTCTCGCTGGTGTCGCTCAATGCCGAAACCGGCGAACTGAATTGGGAAATCGAGGGCAACGGCAGCAACGCCGGCGGCGGCGCCATTTTGGTCTTGAACGACCCCGACAGCCCCGGGCAGCAGATCATTTATCACATGACCTATACTGAGGCGATGGCCCTCAGGCCGGACGGGTCGGAAATTTGGCGAGAAGACACGGGCTTGACGCTGCCTCCCGTCGTGCCGGGCGAGCGCTCGACCACGCACTCGTTCGGTTTCAACTACCATCCGCAAACCGACTCGGTGATCGGCCTCACGATGAACGGAGAGCTGCTTGCCTTCAACAGGCTGACCGGGGCACAGGTCGCGCCGATGGGACAGATCCCAGGTTCGCCCGCGGTGAGTGATGTTCCTCCGATTCCACAAAATATCGTCGATGCCAGCAACGCGCTCACCGACGCGGTTTTTGGCACAACCCCGAGTGGGCTGAGCTTCTTCTCCGTGATCATCGACGTCATCTTTGGCGGCGGCTCGCTCGTCACCAACTTCTTCGCCATCGATCCCAATACGGGCCTAATCGTCGTGGCGGCTACCGCGGACGACGAAGCCGACGGCACGATGGATGGTCTTTCTGAACTCGGCGCGATCTACTCGCTCGAGTTGGCAGATGACGGTGACGGCGGGCTGGAGTTCCGCATTCTCAACTCGGCCGAGTTCATGGGTGGCACTGGCTCGACACCTTCGATCAGTGAAGATGGAAGCAGAGTCTACGTCTCCGACAATCTCGGAAACCTCATCGCGCTCGACAGCGAGCTCAACGAGCTTTGGCGCCACAACGTTGGCGAAGCAATAGCCGCATCCATTGCGGTCTCTCCGGACAATGCCGAGCTCTACGCGGTCACCCGCAGTGACGTTTTCAAACTGACCGATCTTGGGAGCAGCGCACGCCTGGACTGGACGGCCACATTGGACGCCTTCAGCGGTGACCCGGACGTAGAGATCGAGTTCAATGCGCTCACCCCTACGATCACGGCCAACGGCATTGCCGTCAGTATCGGTGGCGGGGTATCCGTCCTCGGTACCCCCGTCATGTTGAAGGTCGGGGTCGGCCTACTGGATCGCGTCACCGGCGAGCTTCGCTCGTTTACAGAGGGCCGGGAGGAATCGATCGCCGTGACGACCATTGGGCCCGACGGCGGGATCTACACTGCCAGCTCACCGGTACGCCGTGTTTCTGGCAAGGCGCTCAATCTCGACAACCCAGAGGTAGCCGACATCATCGGCGGCATCTCGCGGTACAAGCCCATCCGCAACGACCTGCTGGCTCAGGATGCAAGCTGTGCGGCAGGGGTCCGCGCACGGAACGCGGCAACAATCGCGGATGCGTCGCCTGCCTCGGCGAACCAGGACATTCGCCAGATCCAGGTCCTGATTGATCAGAGCCGTGCTGCCATCGCCCGCGCCGCCTCGGATGGCGACCTCGATGTAGATTCAGCGGACAGTCTCAACTCGGATCTCGACGCCGCCGAAGCCAATCTGTCCGTCTCAGGGCTCGCGGCCGCAGCCAACGATCTGCTCCGCGTGTGCAACTCGCTTGCCGTCGACTGAGACTGGCGTCGCCGGGGAAAGCTGATAGGCCTGGCCCATGGCTAACCCAACAGCAACGCTCGAAACCTCGCTCGGAAACGTAGAAATCGAGCTGTTCACCGACCTCATGCCGACGACCGCAGGGAACTTCGTCGAGCTCGCCAAGAGCGGGTTCTACGATGGCCTTCACTTCCACCGGGTCATCAACGGCTTCATGCTTCAGTTTGGGTGCCCGCACAGCCGCGACCCCAACAGCCCACGCGCCGGCACCGGCGAGAGCCCGAAGGGCACCATTGAGGACGAGCACCCAGATAACGCCAAGCTCTCCAACGAGCCAGGTACGCTATCGATGGCCAACACGGGTCGTCCCAACAGCGGCGGCTGCCAGTTCTTCATCAATACGGTGCACAACGCCTACCTCGACTGGTTCAGCCCAGGCGCTTCCAAGCATCCTGTGTTCGGCAAAGTGACGAGCGGGATGGACGTCGTCCAGAAGATCGAATCAACACCGACCGGCCCCGGCGATCGACCGAACACTCCGGTGCAGATGATCAAAGTCACCGTTCACGACTAGTCTCGCTAGCTGCCCTTCTCTTGCCAGCGGCTTTCGGTCAGCGTGAGTCCTTCGATTGACTTTCGAGGCAGCATCTCCTCGTAGGTGCGCTGGTAGCCTGTCTTGGAGATCCGCCAGGCGCCGTCGTCGCCCTTGAGATACTCGTCTTCGTAGAAGGCAGCGCCGTGAATGATCATGTCGAAGCTGGTGTCGATCACGTAGTCCTGAAGACACCAACGCCCGGTAGCGTTGCGTTCATCGACGAAATCGATTTCCGGTTGGCTCACTACGTGGCTCGAATGGAAGCTGTCGGCCCCCATCGCGCCTTGCAGGAATTTCATGATCGCATCCCGGCCGTCGAAGGAAAACTTACCGCTGCTATAGGCCGCCTTGGCGTCCTCGGTGAAGCACTCGCGAAGCTCGTCCCATTGCTTGGTATCGAGGCAGCGCTGGTACTTGTACTTGAGGCGCTTGATCGCCTCCAGATCGTTCCAGTTGAAGTCCGCCATGGCCGAAATCTACGATGGTTGCTGCGCGAAAGCCATGGCGCTTTCATTTCCTAGGGCGCTGTGGCATCACGCCTCTCCGGTGAAGCGAGGTGGGGTGATGAACACACATGTGCGAAACAGGTTGTCGTTGTGCCTAGGGCTGCTGCTGATCGCGGGCGTCGCTGGTGGATGCGGCAAGAGCAAGACGATGAGGGGCGCGGAGGTCGGAGGCGCCAACAAGGGCTGTTACCAGTACAAGACCAAAGACAAGCATTTCAAACACGTAAGCCAGCAAGCGACGGTCGAAACCAAGTGGTACGAAGAATGGACGTCGCTCCATGGCAAGACGCTACCGCAACCGCTCCCGCCGCCCGATCATTGGCAGCATCCAAAGCTGTCGAGTCGCTATGCAGCGACGATGCATGAGAACAGCTTCGCCACCGATGTGAGCGTCGAGCCCGGCCCCATGCCGAATCACGCAAAGGTGGAGTACTTCCACGTGCTCGAGAAGGGCACGAAGCTGTCCGGAATGTCGCCCCTCTATACCTTTCTCGATGACAACACGGTCGTGACGATTTCGTTTGGTCGCGACTCGGCAATGCTTCTCATCGTCGACATCTCCGGCGAAGCGCGCGTGCTCGACCACGTCGCCCTACCCGGTCGCGGCAGCAAGGCCCTCGAGCTTGCCAAGAAGTCCGCGCGCATGGCTATGTTCCGGGACACCTCCGGCGGGGCCTACTCGTATTTGGATGTGAACGGCAACATGTACGTGCCGGGCGCCAACAACACGGTCATTCGGATCCCCATCCGTGACCGCCGAGTCCTCCGAGAAGAAATGGTCCTGCTGGACCTCAACCGCGAAATCCGCAAGGGCAGCTGGATCGACCATGCGATGAAGCATCCGGAGAACCATCTGACAGCCCTCATGCCGGACGCCCAGGGGCGCGTGTGGTTCACGTCGAAATTTGGAGTCGTGGGGATTATCCATGTCGACGAAGCCAAAGGCGTTTGCCCGCCCGTCTACACCACGTCGATCGCGCACTTCGCGTTGAGCCACAAGATACATCACTACTACGGGAATGAGATGCCAGAAGGCGCCGAGGAATACATCGAGCGCATCAAGCAGTCCGAAAGGGACGGGACCCTGGTCGACAAGCTCGCGGAGCACCGAAAAGAGGCCATGAAGATCTTCGACATCATTCACGATGAGCCCTTCGAGCAGATCCAGAACTCCTTCTCCGTCGGCCCCGACGGCATCTACGTCGTGACGAACGTCGGGCTCTACAAGCTCTGGTTCAACGAGAAGACGAGGCACATCGAGCTAGACCCAGCTTGGGCGCCGAACTACGCGAAGGACGACCTGTTCTACGACAACGATCGCAAGATCAAACCGGGACACCTCAACAACGGAAGCGGCACGACGCCGACCTTGATCGACGACCGATTCGTGGCGATTGTCGACAACGCGCCCGGACACGTCAATCTGAACGTCTTTCGGCAGAAGGACGGCACGCTGGTGAGCAAGTTACCGCTCTTCGAGTCTGGAGCCGGAGCCGTCGAAAACTCGGTCGTGGCTTACGGAGATCATCTGATTGTTGGCAACACCTATGGCTACGTTGACCCATTCATTGAGAACCCCACCGCCGGAGGGATCGCACGCTTCGACTACGACGAGACCAAGGATGAATATGTCCATCGTAAAGACTGGCCCGCCGTGGGACATTTCGACGGCAAGACGGCGACCCCGAAGCTTTCGACGGCCAACGGGCTCTTCTACGTCTACCACCGGGACATGTTGGCGGAAGGCCATCACGATTGGCAGCTCACGGCCCTCGATTTCCATACCGGCTGGCGCGTCTTCAGCATCAAGGGAGTCTTCGAAGGCGATGACTTCAACGACAACGTCAGCGGCATCGTAAAAAAGAAGACCCTTGGCAAGAAAGACTACGGCAAGAAGGTCTTCAACAACATCTGGGGCACCTTCTCGTTCGGCCCGAGAAACAGCATCTTCATCGGGACCTACCGTGGGTACGTGCGATTCTCGTCGGCCCCCGGCTTGGCTAGCGAGGAAGAGCCTCAACCTTGAGCGCACTTCTCGAGTTTCTGGGGCTCTTGAGCGCCGTCGTCTTCCTGTCGTGGCTCGCCTTCTCGCTCGGTCGGTGGTTGGGCGCGAAGGAAGCGCAGCGCCACGATAGTGAGCACGAGGCACCCGTCGGAACCGTGGTGGCAGCCACGCTCGGGCTCCTTGCGTTCACGCTCGCGATGACTTTCAACATGGCCCACACCAAACACAGCGCGCGAAAGGCGCTCGTGCGTGAGGACGTGAAAGCGGTTCAAATGGCCTACGACCGAGCAATGCTTCTCCCGCTCGAAGCGACGACGTCCGCACACGAGAAGCTCGCCGAGTACGCTCGAATCCGTGCGTTCGACACGTTCTCTCAGCCGGACTTGCCGATCGCGCAAATCGTCCGCAGGTCGGAGGAGATTCAGCACGAGCTATGGCGGCAAGCTGTCGCCCATCGCGAGCACACCAATGTGCGCTTCTACATGGATGCGCTGAGCAAGTTGAAGAACGTGCATGCCGAGCGCGTCACCATGGGCGTGCATGACCGCGTTCCGCCGTTCGTTTGGATCAGTCTCGCCTGCGTCATGGCTCTCGGGATGCTCACGATGGGCTATCAGGCATCGCTGGCCGGGTCGCGAAGAGCGAGGGCGATGATCCCGTTGATCATCGCCTTTGGCGTCGTGTTCTGCCTGGCGCTCGATCTCGATCGCCCCCAGCAGGGGATCCTACGCGTCGATCAAAGCCCAATGCTGCGTCTCGCCAACGCGTTGCAGAGCCAATAGCTGCTTAGACAGCCACTTCAGCAAACGTCGGGTCGCTTGCGAACCGAGCCACATGGTGCTCCTGGTCGCCGAAGAGCGCGTTGAGCGCGTACATCCGCTTGAAGTAGAGCCCGATGTCGTGCTCGTCGGTCGCCCCAATGCCACCGTGCAGTTGTAACGACTGCTGGGCGACCCAAATCCCTCCGGTCGCCAACTGGTACTTCGCGGCGGAGATGTCAGCGCGCCGTGTGCGGGTGTCGTCTTCGTCGGCACGAACCATCGACGCGATAGAAATCGAGCGAAGAAGCTCGGTCTCGGCGTACATGTCGACCGCACGGTGTTGGAGCGCTTGGAACGACCCGATCTTCACACCAAACTGTTCACGGGTGCCGAGATAGTCGACGGTCATGCGAAGCATCGTCGTTGTGATCCCGACGCCCTCCGCAACCGCTGCCGCAGCGGCGTAGTCCATGGTGCGGTCGAGCACGGCGGCTCCTGAGCCTTCCTCGCCCAGGCGAGAGTCCCCATCGACCGTGACGTCTTCGAATCGGATGAAGGCCGCCTTCTGACCGTCGATCGTTTTCGCCACCATCACGTTCACACCGTCCGCATCGCGCGGCACGACGAAGAGCGTCACGCCGCCGGGTGCTTTCGCCGAGACGATCAGGTGATCGGCGTGATGCCCGTTGAGCACCCAGACTTTCTCGCCGGAAAGCTTGTAGCCGCTGCCGTTCGGGGTTGCAGTCGTCTCGACTGAGCTCACGTCATGCCGGCTCTGAGCCTCCGAGTACGCCAGAGCCAAGGTGGTCTCGCCCTCGATCATCGGAGTCAGGTACGCCTCATGCTGTGCGGCGTTGCCGGCTCGCGCCAGCGTCATCCCACCGAGCACGACCGAAGCAAGATAGGGCTCCGGAACGAGGGTGCTGGCGAGGTTCTCGATAATGAGTGCGCACTCGACGAAACTTCCGCCGAAGCCACCGACGGACTCGGCGAACGGAACACCCATCCACCCGAGCTCGCCCATCTTGCGCCACGCTGCGGGCTCGTACCCGATATCGGTGTCACGAAGCTGGCGAAACCGAGCGACGGGCGATTCGTTCTTGGCGAAATCGCCCACCGTCTTGGCAAGCATTTGTTGATCTTGATCGAGCTCGAAATCCATGGGTCGAAATACTCCTAAGTCCGTTTCGCCGTTCAGCTGCTCGGCAGCTGGAGAATCATCTTCGCGATGACGTTGCGTTGAATCTCGTTCGAGCCACCGTAAATCGTGGCGGCTCGTTCGTAGCAGAAGTAGGGGCCGATCGATTCCTCGACCGGAGGACAAAGGCCTTCGTTGTACCAAGTGAGAGAGCTCTCACCCATGACCTCCATCGCAAGCTCGGTGAGCTCTTGGATGAGCTTGGTCCCGACTACTTTCAGGATCGAAGACTCGGGCCCGGGCATCTTACCCTTCTGCTGGTCGGCCAGCGCCCGATAGCTCACCATCGTGTGCGCGCGGAACCGCATCTCGAGCCGTGCGATCTTCGCGCGCCACAACGGATCCTCGAGCATCGGCCGTCCATTGACGGTCTTGCTCGCCGCGATGCGCTTCACCTTTTGGAGGACGTTTCGCGAGGGACCGATCATCGCAAGCAACGTTCGCTCGTGGCCCAAGAGAGCCTTGGCCATCGTCCAGCCTTGATTGATGCCACCAACCACGTTCTCCTTCGGCACTTTCACGTTGTCGAAGAAGGTATCGCAGAACGCCGGCGTGTGTCCGAGCGTCAACATGGGCTTGACCTCGACACCGGGGCTCTTGAGGTCGATCAAGAGGAACGTGATCCCGGCTTGCTTCTTCACGGACTGATCCGTGCGCACGAGGCAAAACACCCAGTCGGCGTATTGCGCGTAGGACGTCCACGTTTTCTGGCCATTGACGATGAAATGGTCACCCGCATCCTCGGCCGTCGTGCGCAGCGACGCGAGATCGCTTCCGGAGCCCGGCTCCGAATAGCCCTGACACCAAAATTCCTCGCCGCTGAGGATCTTCGGGAGGAATCGCTTCTTCTGGGCGTCGGTGCCAAAGCTGATGATCAGGGGAGCGACCATCGACAAACCAAATACCGAAAGCTGCGGGGCACCGGCCAGCTCCATTTCCTCGTTGAAAATGAAACGCCGCGCGGCGTCCCAACCGGTGCCACCAACTTCCTTCGGCCAGTGCGGCGCAGCCCAGCCCTTCTCGTGGAGAATGCGGTGCCACGTCGCGGAATCTTCGGGGGTGAACCCGCCTGCTCCGCGCGCCTTCTCGCGCATCTCCTCGGGCATCGCCTCCGGAATCCAGGCGCGAACTTCCTGCCGAAATGCCTCTTCTTCCTCGCTGAACGTCAGGTCCATGGGCGTAGGGGTGCCACAGACAGCAGCAAAAGACCAACCTGTACGAATGCAGGGAAACCCTGTAGGAAGCTCTGCACCGGGATTCCGAAGTGACGATCGAGCTCGTATTCCTGCTCTTCGCTATCGTCGTCGTCGCCGCCTACGCGGTTCAGACGGCGACCGGGTTCGGAGCCATGCTGGTCTGTGTGACCTTCGGGGCCCAGCTCATCGGCCTCGAGGAAGTCATTCGGCTGATGGTCCCGCTGTCCTTCTTTCAGACCGGGTACATCGTCATTCGGCATCGCGATGGCATCGATTGGAGCTTGCTGCTCAAACGGGTCCTGCCGCTGATGATCGTCGGGATGGGGCTCGCCTTTCTCCTTCTGACCAAGGTCGGAGGGCCGTGGCTCGGGCTCGCGTTCGGACTGATGGTCCTTGCGCTGTCCGCTCGGGATTTGCACCATCTGCGGCTCGCGAATGCCGCTGTGGACAGACCCATCTCGAGACCCGCTTCGGTGGCGGCCCTGTTGGGGGCGGGAGTCATTCACGGGATTTACGCCGCGGGTGGGCCGATGCTCGTCTACGCCATCGGGCGCGAGGGACTCACGAAGAAGGCCTTTCGCAGCACCCTCAGCATGGTGTGGATCGTCCTCAACGTGGTCCTGGTCGTGCGCTTTTTACTCGCCGGAGACTATGACCGGGAGGTCGCGCTCGACATCTTGCTGCTCATCCCGACCGTTCCGCTCGGCATCCTGGTGGGTGAGTGGGTGCACCACAAGGTCGACGAGCGGAGTTTCAAGATGGTCGTGTTGGTGCTCCTCATCGCTGCTGCAATCTCGCTGATCGTCAGATATAGTGCGCAGCTGCTCTAGGCCGGGAGAACGCGGATGTATGACCTGAAAATCGTTGGTGGCACGCTCGTAGACGGGTCCGGCGGGGATCGGTACTCGGGCGACGTAGGCATCAAGGAGGGTAGGATCGTCGACGTCGGCAAGTGCGACGGCTCCGCCGCCGAGACCATCGATGCGGACGGCGCAATCGTCGCGCCTGGCTTCGTCGACATTCACACACACTACGACGGGCAGATCAGCTGGGACGAGGAGCTCGCGCCTTCATCGATCCATGGCGTCACGACCTGCGCGATGGGGAGCTGCGGGGTGGGCTTCGCTCCAGTTCGACCCACGGACCACGCCAAGCTCATCGAGCTCATGGAGGGCGTCGAAGACATCCCGGGCACGGCGCTGTCCGAAGGGATTAGCTGGGGCTGGGAAAGCTTCCCGGAGTACATGGATGTCCTCGACCGGATGCCGCACACGATCGATTTCCTCGCACACGTCCCGCATGACGCGCTTCGGGTCTACGTGATGGGGGAGCGCGGGGTGCACGACGAAGCCGCGACGCCGGAAGACATCGCCGAAATGCGGCGACTGCTGCGCGCCGCGCTCGAAACGGGTGCTATTGGATTCAGCACCGGACGAAGCGACAACCACAGAAGCGCCGTGGGCGACTGGACTCCCGCTTCAGAAGCGGACGGCAAGGAGCTCGCTGGGATCGCCGAGGCATTCGTGGGCTTGGATTACGGCGTGCTGCAGGCCGTAAGCGATTTCAACATCCTGCACGGTGACGACCACTTCGACGCCGAGTGGGGCGTTCTCGAACAAATGCTGGGCGCGGCCGGCGGCCGACCGATGAGCGTCTCGACGATGCAGCGCGACCACAGCCCCGAGCAGTGGAAGTGGATCCTCGACCGCGCGTCGAAGGCCACCGAGCAGGGCTTCGACGTTCGTTGTCAGGTCGGTGCACGCGGCATCGGCGTCATGCTGGGGCTCCAAGCGACGTTCCATCCGTTCATGGGCTTCCCGAGCTACAAGGCGATAAGCCAGCTTCCGTTGAAGGAGCGCGTGAAGGCGATGCGCGACCCGGAGCTCAGGGCACGCATGATTCAGGAAAAGAGCGAGCCCGTCGCCGGCGACGGCAGCATGCTCCCCCCGCTTGCGGACTACTTCCTGTCCAATCTCGACATGGTCGCGATGCGGCTCTTCCGCCTCGGGGAGAAGCCCAACTACGAACCATCGGCTGCCGAGAGCTTCGGAGCCACCGCAATGAGCCAAGGCGAGCCGGTGCTGGGCCTGATCTACGATGCAATGCTCGAACAAGACGGCAAGGCTCTCCTCTACTTCCCCGTCTACAACTACACGGGCATGAACCTCGACGTCGTGCACGAGATGCTCACCCACCCGCTCGCGCTCCCGGGTTTGAGCGATGGCGGCGCACACGTTGGCACCGTCTGCGATGCGAGCTTCACGACCTTTCTGATGACGCACTGGGCGCGCGACCGCGACCAGGGCCGCATTCCACTGGAGCGTATCATTCAAATGCAGGCAAACGACACATCCCGCTTTCTCGGCCTGAACGACCGGGGGCTCCTCGAGCCAGGACGGCGGGCCGACATCAACATCATCGACTTCGACAATCTCCAGCTCCTGCACCCGACCATGCTCAAGGATTTGCCCGCCGGAGGACAACGCTTGATGCAGTACGCGAGCGGTTACGTTGCGACCTTGGTGAACGGTGATGTGATCGCCAAGGACGGCAAGCTGACGGGCGCGCGACCAGGACGGCTCGTGCGGGCAGGGAGTAGCGCATGACATCGCTATCAATCCGCACGGCGGCCCTAACGCTCCTTGGAGCATGGATGTGCGTTTCGTGCAGCAGCACCAGCGGCACCAACGAAACCGACGCCGGGACCGACAGCGGGATGGAGCCTGACGCGTCACAGCCCGATCCCAAGTGCAACGGACACGAAGAGCTCTGCGACCGTGGGTTCGACGAGGTTGCGTACCCGATGACGCACAACGCCATGTCGAACGACGAAGTCGAACCTCCCTGGATTCTGCCGAACCAGAACTTTGGCATTACACGACAGCTCAACGACGGCATTCGCGGGCTCATGCTCGACACCTACGAGGAGGACGGCGAGCTGCTGCTCTGCCATCAGTTCTGCATCGCGGGGAGCCAGCCGTTGCTCGAAGGACTCGGAGAGATCACGACTTTCCTCGAAGCGAACCCCGACGAAGTCATTCCGATCATACTCGAGAGCTACATCACGCACGCACAGACCGCGGAGGCATTCGACGACAGCGGGTTGCTCGACTTCGTGTACGCCCACGAGGTTGGCAAGCCGTGGCCCACTCTCGGCGAGCTCATCGAAGCCAACACTCGCCTGGTGGTCTTTCAAGGGGAGTCACAAGAAGCCGAGTTCCCGTGGTTGATGTACTTCGACGACCACGCTTGGGAGACGCCTTTCTCATTCTCGACCCCCGATGACTTCGTCTGCGACCCCAACCGCGGCGACCCGGCGAACCCGCTCTTCCTTCTGAACCACTTCCTCACGGCGACCCTTGGCGGAAGGCCCGAGTTCGCCGAGATGGTCAACTACAACCCGTTGCTCATCGATCGCGCGCGGCAGTGCGAACAGGAAGGCGAGGCTCTTCCGAACTTCGTCGCAGTGGACTTCTACAACATCGGGGATCTGTTTGAAGTCGTCGATGCGTTGAACGGCCTATAACATCATCACCAGCAACGGTTCATCGTCGCATGCCTACCGGGTATAGGTGAGGTACGCTTCGCCGTCACTACGAGGAGGCAAGCGCATGGCGATTATTAGCTCGTTGATGAAGACCGAGATGATTACGGTGAAGCCCGGCGATTCCGTGGCTGATGCCGCCCGATTGATGTCTCAGAACCACGTAGGCGCGGTGCTCGTCGTCGAAGGCGGGGTAATGAAAGGCATTCTCTCCGAGCGCGACGTGGTCAGCCGCGTCGTGGCCGAGGGGAAGGATCCGACCGCAACGCTGGTGTCGGAGGTTGCGACCGCGGAGGTCGTCGACGTGGATGTCGGCACCCACGTACGCAAGTGCGCGGAGATGCAACTCGCGATGGGGGTGCGGCACCTGCCGGTGACCGAGAATGGAAAACCGGTCGGTATTCTGTCCAGCCGCGACTTTTTCGCCTACGTGGTCGAAGGTCTCGAACGCATCATTGACAAGCTCGATTACGAGGAGACCCTCGGCAAAGGCGTGGACCCTTACGACCACCTTGGCGGGTCCTACGGCAAATGAGCCCGGGCGACGCGGATAAACCGGCGAACCGACTCGCGAAGACCATTCAGAAAATCAGGAAGGTAGCCGGGCCGTTTGACCAGCAAGCGGTAACGCTGGCCCTCGGTCGCACTGTGAAGTTCGTCGGCACGGCTCGACTCAAGGTGGAAGAACTCACTTCTGAGCGGGCCGTCGTCTCGGTTCAAAACAAGAAGCGGGTTCAGAACCACATCGGCGGTGTGCATGCGATGGCAATGGGGCTCATCGCCGAGAGCGCGACGGGCTTCGTCGTCGGTATGAACGTGCCCGACAGCGCAATCCCGGTGATCAAGAGCGTGAAGATCGAATATCTGAAGCGCGCCAAGGGCGGGATGCGCGCTGAGGCAACGCTCACCGATGCGCAACGCGCGGCGATCGCATCCGAGCCCAAGGGCGAGGTGCTAGTACAATGCCGGGTGACCGACGAGTCCGGCATCGAACCGATCCGCGTCGAGATGATCTGGGCCTGGGTTCCGAAGAAGCGCTGAGCTTCGCATGCACTCAGTCCCACGAGACTGACACTGGGTCGTGGGGGTTGACACATACAGGTTAAGAGGCTCACGGTCATGCATCGATGATGCGCGTCCTCGACCGAAAGCTCTTTCGCGAGGTGATTCGGCTGCGGGGTCAGGCTCTGACGATTGCGGTCGTCGTCGCGTCGGGCGTGGCTTGTTACATTTCGCTGCAAAGCGCATGGCGCGCGCTCTATAATTCGCGCGACCTCTACTACGAAACGAATCGCTTCGCCGATGTGTTCGTGCATCTCGAGCGAGCCCCTAAATCCGTTGCTGCCCAGATTGCGGAGCTTCCCGGCGTAGCCCGCGCGTACCCCCGAATCGTGGAGCGGGTGCGCCTGCCCATGGACGATCTCATTTCACCCGCTCGTGGCGATCTCATCTCGCTCCCGCCCAACGGCAAAGCTCCGCTCAATGGTTTAGTCCTTCGTGCTGGCCGCAACTTGGAGCCTGGGCGCTACGACGAAGTGTTGATCAACGAGCCGTTTGCCGACGCACACGGCCTCGAGCCCGGAGATCACCTCTCGGCGGTGATCAACGGCAAGCTTCGCGAGCTGCTGATCGTTGGGCACGCGCTGTCTCCCGAATACGTGTTTGCAGTCGACACGGGCCTTCTCATGCCGGACGACGCGCGATTCACTCCCATGTGGATGCTCGAAGACGCGATCGCAGCCGCCTATCAAATGGAGGGGGCATTCAACGACGTGGTCGTAAAACTCGAGCCAAGCGCCAACGAAGACGCCGTGCTGGGCGCGATCGACCGAGTGCTCAAACCGTATGGTGGGCTCGGTGCGTTCGCTCGCGACCACCAACTCTCTCACTCGATTCTGACCAGCGAGATTCAAGGCATAGAGACGCTCGTCATCTTCCTTCCGGGGGTCTTTCTCGGCGTCGCAGCGTTCCTACTGAACGTCGTCTTCAGCCGATTGGTCACCTTGCAGCGCCCACAAATCGCGGTGCTGAAAGCCATAGGTTACCGCAACACGAGCATCGCTCTGCACTACTTCAAGATGGTGGCGATCATCGTCAGCGTAGGGGCGTTAATCGGGCTCGGATTGGGGGTCTGGTTGGGTAAAGGGATGCTCGCGATGTATGCGGAGTTCTTTCGACTTCCCCAGATGCCGCAGCAGGTCGATCTGACGGTTAGCGCAAACGCGATTCTGTTCAGTCTTCTTGCCGGCGCTTTGGGGGCTTCGCTGGCTGTCCGCGCCGCCGTTCTGCTGCCGCCTGCCGCTGCCATGCGTCCCCCAGCGCCAGCCAAGTACAAGACCGGAGCGGTCGAACGATGGGGAGTGACCAAGTGGCTCTCCCAGACCGAGCTCATGGTGTTCCGAGAAATCTGGCGGCGCCCGGGACGGACTGCGCTTTCTTCCCTCGGAATGGCGCTTGCGTTGTCGATCGTGATCTTGGGGCGATTCGGCTACGACGCCTACGGTCCGATGATGATGGTGCAGTTCGAGCGTCAACAACGCGAGGACCTCACGGTGAGCTTCCTGGACGCGATGCCGGAGCGCGGACTCGGACATCTTGCACACGTGCCGGGGGTCGAAGAGGTCGAGGGGATTCGGGCGACTGCCGTTCGGATGCGCTCAGGGCATCATTGGCGTGATACGCTGCTCATGGGCATCCCGAAGGACGCGCGCCTTCGCCAGCTATTCAGCCTCGATTTCAAGCACGTGCCCATCCCCGAGGAGGGCGTTCTGCTGACGAGCGTTCTCGGCGATATCCTGGGCGTGAAAGCCGGGGATACAATTCAGATCGAGCTCAAGGAGGGAGATCGCGGAGACCGGGAGATCACGGTAGCGGGGCTCATCGAGGAAGGCTTCGGTCTTCAAGGATACGTGTCCAAAGCGAATCTACATCGGCTCCTGCGGGAGTCCCCTAGGTTTTCGTCTGCCCTACTCCGGATCGATTCGCCCATGGAGAGCGAGGTTCAGTCCCGCTTGAACGACATCCCGGCCATCCAGGCGGTGTCGCGAAAGCGCGATGCGATCGCGAGCTTCGAGAAACAAACCGACGAAACGATGAAGGTGATGACGTTCATCATGACCTTGTTCGCAACCGCCATCGCCATCTCCATCGTGTACAACAATGCCCGCGTGAGTCTGTCCATGCGAGGCCGGGATTTGGCGACGCTGCGCGTGCTCGGGTTCACCCGCGGCGAAATCTCATCCATCTTGCTCGGAGAGCAAGCCGTGCAAATCGCGCTCGCCATTCCGGTGGGCCTCGTCCTCGGAACCATCGGCGCCAAGGCTCTCATCGCGACTTGGGCGGACCCCGAGCTGTTCCGAATCCCGTTCATCATCTCGAATCAAACCTACGCCTTCGCAGTGGCGGTGGTCCTGCTTTCCGGGGTCGCTAGCGCGCTATTAGTCCGCAGGAAGCTCGATCGCTTAGACCTGATCGGTGTTCTCAAAACCAGGGAGTGAGTACTAGAGGCCGAACGGCTCGCTCTCCCATCCCCATGCGTCGTCCACCTCGAGCCCGAGGTGTTTCATCACCGTTGGAGGGACGGCGGTGTGACCGGGCCCGGGAGAAACCACCCGGCCACGGACAGCGGAACCACCGCTCGCGATGATGAAGATGGTTCGCTCCTCGTCGCTCTGAAGCCCGTGAAGGACGCCGTTGCCGCCGTGGTCCGTCGTCAACACGACCAACCAGTCTTCCATCGAGTACGTGGGCCGCGCAACAATCGCATCGACCATCTCTCCAACTTGCGAATCGACTGTCTCCACCGCACTTGCATACTCGGGAGCCATCGGGGAAAATCCGGCACGGTGGCCTTGATAGTCGATGTCGTCTAGCTGTACGAAGACCACATCCGGAGTTTCCGCTGCCAGGTGTGCAACGACTGCTGCGGTCACTGCGGAATCTCCTTCGGCCGAGTTGCCTGCGTCCTGTGGCGAGAAGGCTGCATTGGCTTCAGCCGAAGCGAGAATGTCGTCGTTGATGGGCCCCCAGGTCACGAATGACGAGAGGTATGCAGCGGGATTCTTCTCTCGAACGCGCGCGAAGAAGTGCGGATATTCGTCGTATCGCGCATCATCGAACCCGTTGTCCTCGACCCCATGCTTGTCGACCCAGACGCCAGTCAAGATGCTGCTCCACCCAGGTCCGCTCAGAGTTCGTTGCTCGGTGACCGTACCTAGCTCACCACCTGCAATGGCTTCGTAGGTCACGGTGCCGTCGGCGATTAACACGTCCATCGCTGGAGTGGAGACCTGCTGAAGCGCATCGACACGCAGACCATCGATGCCGATCACCAGGGCATGCTTGGTCTTGGATGCGCCGCCGTCGCAGGCGGCCAACGTCAGGGTGACAATGAACAAGAGTAGTCGTCTCATCGAGACGCAACCTACCCCGTGGCACCGATGCTGTCACTGACGCATGCGTCGCTCATCGCTCTAGACACGCGCCGCGGCAAGGAAGCTCGACTCGATCTGGTCGGAGCCGTGCTCGGCGAAGTGAGCACGCAATGCTGCGTTCAGCTCTGCTGCTTTTTGGAAGGTTACCCCATGCCCCGCATCGTCGAACCGCAGAACTCGGGTGTTGGGAATGCGCTCGGCCAATCGATCGGTCTGCGTCGGCCGAATCAGAATGTCTTTTCCGGGCCGAACGAGAAGGGTCGGCAACTGGATTTGCGAGAGACGCGACTCGGTCGAGTGTCTCCACACTGCATAGAGCTGGCCTAGCACCGTGCGGAGGGCGGGCGGATGCCCCAGGCGCACATCCAGATGCGAACGGAGCGCCTTTGGCCCGATCGATTCGAGGAACTCGTCTGTATAGAGCAGACGCGGCAGTGAACGCATTCGGTTCTTCGGACCGCCGAAGAGCCCTTGAACGAAGAACCTCAACCCACGGAGAGTCGGGAGCGCCGCAACGGGCGCGCCACCGTGCGTTGCAACCAAAGTCAGGCTTTCGCAACGGTCCGCGGAACGGAGCGCAAGCTCCTGGGCGATCATGCCCCCCATCGAAACCCCAACGACATGAGCCCGGTCCCAGGACAGGTCATCTAGGATCCGCACCGCATCGTCGGCCATCGCAGGGATCGTTCGGAGAAACGGCCCGCGATCGCTCTCGCCGACGCCCAGGTGGTCGTAGTGGCAGCAGCGGTGATCGTTCTGGAGCTCATCGACCTGAGGTCCCCACACCGCACCGGGCATCCCGAACCCCATGACGAACAGGACCGGTGCGCCCTGCGAGCCGAAGACTTGGTACGACAGCCGAGGCCCCGTCTCTGTGCGCCGCTGGGTCATTGAGATTGGTCGTAGTAGCGGACGGTGGGGTACGCCAGCTCGATATCGTCGTTCTCGGCGAAGCGCTCGAGTATCTGCTCCCAGAGCTGTTGTTCGGTGCCGCGGCGGGTCTTCGGCTTCGTCATGTATCGCACCGTGAGCAAGACGCCGCTATCGCGCACGGTGGTGTACACGATCGGCGTGACCTTCCCGGAATAGATGAGATACCGCGACGCTGCCCGCCGCACTTGGCGTTCCACTTCCTCGGCAACGACGAAGCGGTCGTCGTCGACAATATCTTGGAGAATGCCCTTCGCCTTTTTCCAGTTGCTCTCGAAGGTGATGAGGATCGGAATCTCGTGCCAGATGTAGTCGAAGCCCTTGTTGAAGCTCGCAGTCACGGATCGCAGAACTTGCCCGTTGGGCACCTGCAGAATCCGACCCGTGCTCTGGTCCGCGTCGACCCAATTGCCAATCTCGAGGAGGCTGAACTGGAACAACCGAATGTCGATCACGTCGCCGGCGACTCCCCCGATCTCGATGCGATCGCCGACTTCGAACGGGCGGCGAAGCATGATGAAGAGAAACCCGGCAATATTTGCGATGGTGTCATGCAAGGCCACCGCCAAGCCCGCGCCTAGAATGCCGGCAAAGGTCGCGATCCGTTCGAGACCCGCAAACCAAATCACTCCCAAGAAGATCACGATCAGGATTGCGATGGTGGAGGTGACTCCGCGGCTCCAACTGTACCGCTGCCTGACGTCGGTGACGTTCCTCAGCATGATCCGCATCACCGCGGACCGAACCAGCAGGAAGAACAATACTACCACTAACGACTTGAGAACCTTGGCTTGAGTATCGGGCATCATCCCGAGCCAGGTCCTGCCATCCATCATGAAGTCTTCCACGCCGCCAGCGTACCGCCGCGCCCCCCTCGAGGCGAGAGAAAGAGTATGCTCCCGGCCATGACCTCCAACTCGGACTTCTTCGACGACGTCAACCACTACTTCGACATGGCTTCGCGTCACACGGATGTGGCGCCGGACATCCTCAGCCAGATCCGCGCGTGCAACGCGGTCTATCGGCTTCGGTTTCCAGTTCGAAGGGACAGCGGGGAGATCGTGGTCGTGGAGGCTTACCGCGCGGAGCACAGCCACCATCGGCTCCCGACCAAGGGAGGCATTCGCTACGCGCTCGACGTCGCGCAAAGCGAGGTCATGGCCCTCTCCGCCCTGATGACCTACAAGTGTGCAGTCGTCGACGTTCCCTTTGGTGGCGCAAAAGGGGGCGTGTGCGTTGACCCGCGAACAGAGTCCACATCGTTTCTGGAACGCGTAACACGGCGGTATACGACCGAGCTCATTCGCAAACGCTTCATCGGCCCCGACGTCGACGTGCCGGCACCTGACGTCGGTACCGGTGAACGCGAAATGGGTTGGATCTACGACACCTATAAGGCCTACGGACCGGACACATTGAATGGCCTGGCGTGCGTCACGGGGAAGGCAATCAGTCTACACGGTGTGGCTGGACGCCGGGAAGCGACAGGCCTGGGCGCGGTCATCGCGCTCGAGCAGTTCCTAGCGGAAAAAGAGGATGTGAGACCGCTGGGCTTGGAGACCGGGTTGGCCGGGAAGCGCATCATCGTGCCGGGCCTCGGAAAGGTCGGACTTCACGCGGCGCGCGCTGCGATCGAACGAGATGCGATCGTCGTCGGTGTGTCGGTCAGTGATGGCGCGCTCTACGACGAGGGCGGGCTGGACGTGGAAGCGGTCCTTCTGCACCGCGGCGAAACCGGCTCGCTCAGAGGTTTTCCAGAGGCTCGATACTCGGCCGATCCGGACGCCATCCTGGAAGAGGCGTGCGACGTCCTGATCCCTTCAGCACTCGAGCATCAAATCACGGCCGACAACGCGCCACGAATTCAGGCGAAAGTCATCGTCGAAGCTGCCAACGGTCCGGTGGATCCCGAAGCTGATGCGATCCTGCGCGAAATGGGCACCGTGGTGGTCCCCGACGTGTACGCGAATGCAGGCGGCGTTGTGGTGTCGTACTTCGAGTGGATCAAGAACCTCTCCCACGTGAGCTTCGAGCGCATGACCCGCCGCTACCAGCAGATCGCAAACAACCGACTGCTCCAGGTCCTCACCCATCTAACCGGAAAGACTCTACCCCCCGAAGACGCCGCGCTGCTCTTACAAGCACCCAACGAAATCGATTTCGTCCGCACAGCACTCGAAAACACGATGGCTATTTCGTACGAAAAGATCCGCGAGCCATGGAAACGCAGAGCACTCCCCGACCTCCGCACATCAGCATACGTGCACGCAATCGAGAGCGTGGCGAGCGCGTACACGCTGGACGGCATCTTCCCGTAGCCCGCGTCAGCGTCAGCGCCAGTGAGCGTGTAGGAACTCCGCGATCTTCGTCATCGCGTCGTCTGCTGCCTGGAGGATGCCCGCGTGGGTTTGGAAGTCGTGCCAGAGACCTTCGAACTGCTGCAAGGTGACGTCGACACCTGCCTCGCGGCATCGAGCGTCGAGGCGTGTCGAGTCATCGAGAATGATCTCGTCGCTTCCCACCTGAATCAGGATCGGCGGCAAGCCTTTGTGACTGGCGAAAAGCGGTGAACATGCCGGATGGTCCAGGTCACGACCGCCCAGGTACATCGACGCACACGCCCGAGACCAGCTTGGCCTCACCATCGGGTCGATGCGGACGTTCTTCGTCATGGAGGGAGAGTCGCCCCGCAGGTCAACCCAAGGCGAGAGCAGTACAATCGACGCGGGCGACGGCAGACCCGCGTCACGAATCGCGATGGCCGTAGCAAGTGCAAGACCGCCACCCGCCGAATCGCCCGCCAACGCGATACGGTTCGGTGATACCCCCTGCCCCAGAAGCCATCGATACGCCTCCAGCGCATCGTCGAGGGCGGCGGGGTGCGGGTGTTCGGGGGCCAAGCGGTAGTTGGGCGCGTACACCACCGCGGCGGCGGCGACGGCTAGATGTGTGATCGGGCCCTTGTACGTCCCCCAACTCCCAACGCAGTAACCGCCGCCGTGCAGATAGAGCACCGCCTGCTCTGGCTTGGTTGCCTTAGGCCAAGCGCGGAGCGCAGACATGCCCCCGATATCTAGCCGTGCCATCGACGCAGCCCGAGCTGGTGGATTGGCGCTCGACGCGATGCGCAGCCAGACCCGCTGGAAGAAGACGGGGAACGGAGGACCGAGAAAGGGCTTTAGCATGAAGCGGATGAGGGCACGTATGAGTCTGGCGGGGAGTCGGATGGCCATGCTCGCTCTTCTAGCTCGTAATCGGCGAGGTTCACGTGGCCGCCTTAGCGGCAACCCGCAAACGTGACCCCTGGCGAAATCTTGCTAGTTTCAAAGAAGACCGAAGCCACATACCAAGATGCACTGGGACTATCGACGGGGAACCTACAGCGTGAGGCTGATGACCGAGCTGGCCGCAGAACACGGCTTGCCGCTGGGGGTGTGTCTGGAAGGGACCGGTATCGACCCTGAATCGCTCGACGACCCCAGCGCGGAGATCACGGGTCGACAAGAGCTGGAGCTCGTCACCAACATCGTCCAAGCCCTACCAGACGTGCCGGAGATCGGCCTCGAGTCAGGCAGTCGATACCACGTGACGGCATACGGCATCTGGGGCTACGCGGTGATGAGCAGTCCGACCGTGCGTGACGCGCTCGAGCTAGGGCTTCGCTATCTCAATCTGACGTACGCGTTCTCGCAGTTCGAGATCGAGGAAAGCGCTGGCCGGCTCCGCATGATCCTCGACGGCGCCAGAGTCCCGGAGCCTGCACGGCGTGCACTCGTCGAGCGAGACCTCTCGGCGGTCTTCCACATGTGGGCGCAACTACTTGGGGAGCCCCTTCCCCTCGTCGGTCTCGAACTCCGATTCGACGAACCAAGCTACGCAGCGCGCTACGAAGAGCTGCTTGGAGTGCGTCCGGTCTTCGGCGCGAAACGTACCGTGATGGAGTACGAAGCTTCGTTGCTCGACAGATCCATGCCCCAAGCCAACATCCACACCGCGAAGCTCTCCGAAGCGCAATGCGAGGAGCTTCTTGCGGCGCGCCAGGCACGGGAAGGGATTGCGGGCCGCGTTCGGCACATGCTGCTGAGGGAGCCGGGGCAATCACCCGACATGGAGCGCATTGCCAAAGAGTTGGCCACTACGTCCCGCAGCCTCCGCCGACGTCTCACAGACGAAGGCACGTCGTTCCGCGTGCTTGTCGACGAGGTGCACGAAACGTTAGCAGAGCAGTTGCTTGGGACGGCGGGCCTGAGCGTTGACGCTGTCGCGGAGCGCCTGGGCTTTGCAAACACGGCGGGATTCATCAGCGCGTTCAAGCGATGGAAAGGCGTTCCCCCGGGGACCTGGCGCACACGGCAACACTGACCTGACGTTGACACTGAAGGGCCTAGGACAGCAGCACTTCCCCCGCCCCCCGTACCGCGCGCACCTGTCCGGCCTCTAGAATCGGCTCGCCGTTCACGAACACGTGCTCGACCCCGGAAGGCGCTGCGTCGCCCGACTCGTTTGCGCCATCTGCAACCGCGTTCCAATCGAACACGACGACATCGGCAGCGTATCCCTCTTCGAGACGCCCACGCTCGTTCAGCCGGAAGCGGGTGGCGGCGGAACCGGTCATCTTGTGCACGGCGGATTCGAGCGAGATGTTGCCACGCTCTCGCGCGATGTGGAGAAACCTCGGGAACGTTCCATACGCGGCGGGATTTTGATGGCCGCCCGGCTCTGGCCAGGAGTCGGAGGCAAAGATCGCGGCCGGGTGCCGCATCAATCGGTCGATGATCTCGTCGTTGTAGTACCGGTGGAAGAGCCCCCGCGCCTCGATGTTGCTCTTGTCGAGGATGTCCAGCATCGTTTCGAAGTTGGATTTCCTCACGCGAGCCGCGATGTCCGGAAGGAATCGGCCGTTGTGCTCGTCGTACTCGGGGGAGCACGCATTGGTGATCTGCATCTGTTCGTAACCAAAGCCCACGGTCCGAAATCCGACCTCGGCTTCCACCCACAGACGCGCCCGCGCAAGTGGACTGCGTAGCGCGTCGGGCATTCGGGCCATGAACCACTCGGGCAGCAGCGTATTGAGCAGCGTCGCGCCGCATCGATACGGAAACATGTCGAAGCACACGTCGACGTCGTCGGCGATGGCGCGGTCGAATAGGTCGATCGCCTCGTCGACCGTCTTCCACGTCGATGACCCGACGAAAATCAGGTGCGAGAACTGCAGGCGGACGCCAGTGCGTCGCGCCACCCCGAGCATGTCGTCGATCGCTTTGAGATTGTGGGCGCGTCCGAACGGAACCATCGGGTACGTCCCCGAAAACGATGAGTAAGCCTTGGCGTGGACCGTCAACAGCTTGTCGTGCCGCTTCACCAGATGGGCCACGTCGTCCAGCTCTTCGAGCTTCGCGAAAACGCCCGGTTTGTACTGCAGTCCAAGCGACACGCCCGCAGCGCCTTCGCTCAGAGCACGGTCGAGGAGGTTGAGCATCTGTGCGTACTCCGCTGGGCTCAAGGGACGCGCCTCGAACCCCGAAAGCGACGTGCGCGCCGCACCGTGGCCGACCAGATGAAGGAAGTTGTGCGTCAGTCCGAGGCCCTCGAGCACCTCGCGGTACTCCGCAAAAGTGTTCCAATTGAGGGCGTCCGTTCCGGCTTTAAACAACGAGTTCTCGAGGAGGCCCCGGTGCTTGGTCTGTGGGGCGAATCCAAATGGGCTGAACCCGCAGTTGCCCGCGACGAAGGTGGTGACCCCCTGCGCCGTAAACGAATCGAAGTGATGCGGATCCTTGCTCACCGAGAAGAAATCCATATGCGAGTGGGCATCGATGAAACCCGGTGCGATGACTTTTCCGCTGCAGTCGATGGTGGTGGCCGCTTCCTGAGGCAGGTCACCCATGGCAGCGATGCGTCCGCCATCTAGCAACACACTGCCAGGCCGTGGCGCTCGACCCGTGCCGTCGACGATCAGACCATTCCGAAGAAGGGTTTTTCGGTCGCGTGAGCTCGTGGGCATGTGAAGATATCGATTACATCAAACGCGCACCATCGACAAAGGCTTTCGACCTGCACGAATGAGGCAGAATCGGCTATCGTAGCGTCGACGATGAACGCCTCGAACCGAAACCACTTTCGAATCGTATTGACCGGCGGCCCGGGCGGAGGAAAGACCACCGCCGCCGATTTGTTCCGGCGCGAGATTGGCGACAAGATAGTGGTCGTGCCCGAGACGGCGACGATGTTGTTCATGGGCGGCTTCCCCCGCGTGGGTGAGACCAAGGCGCGTGCCGCAACGCAGCGGGCGATCTTCCACGCCCAAGTGGGATTGGAAGACGTGCAGGGCGCGCTCTACCCCGGCCGTGTCCTGCTGTGCGACCGCGGCACCATCGATGGCGCGGCATTCTGGCCAGACGACGCGCCCGAGGGATTCTTCGAGAGCCTCGGGACGAGCCTGAAACGAGAGCTCACACGCTACGATGCCGTCATCTTCTTCGAATCGGCAGCCGTGGGGGACATCTCGATCGAGGGGGGGAATCCTGCGCGCACCG
Source organism: Deltaproteobacteria bacterium (assembly GCA_019313915.1). Classification (GTDB taxonomy): domain Bacteria; phylum Myxococcota_A; class Polyangia; order Polyangiales; family Houyiibacteriaceae; genus SG8-38. Next base: position 26,779 of record JAFDAJ010000006.1, on the reverse strand, counting down.
AGAGCAACGAAGAGGCCCGGCGCCTCGATATGCGCCTTCGCAAGCTCTGGTCAGAACACCCGAATTTCAACTTCGTTCCGCATTCGAGGTCGTTCTTCGCGAAGCTCCAGGACGGCCTCGGGCAACTTCAGAGGATCGTCGACGACAACGGCTGGCTGCGCCCCGACTCATAAAATGGCACGAATAACCCATCTATACTAAACGGGGTGGTGATGGGGATGTCTGGACCGTTCGGCCGGTTGCGCCCAAGCCTCTTCTCGGGGCTGGTCGCGCTACCGCTATTTATCACCTCGACGACGGGCTGCATTAGCCAAATGCAGGCCGACATCGCAACGAGCCAGGAGCGACTCGACTCGCTCGAGAATGACCTGGAGGCCAAACGAAAAGAGCTCGAAGAAGCGCTCGCGGAGGCAAGCCGGGTCCTTCGCCGCAACAGCGCGGACCAAGGGCTGCAGATCGAGCAGATCCAGAAGCGTCAAGCGACGATGGAAGGCGAGATCGCTGAGCTTCGCAACGAGAGCTCAGGAGCGAGCCAAGCCAATGCCGAACGCAGCCTCGAGCTTCAGCGCCGATTGAGCGAGGTCGCACGCGCCGCTGGCATGGATGTCGCCCTCGGTTCCGACGAGATTCCGAAGAGCAAGACTGCCCACTGGGAAGCGCTCACGAAGTCGTTTCGCATCAACAAGCATTCGTACACGCGCGCCCTCGCGCGAGCCTACGTGGAGCGGTACCCCAAAGACGCTCACGCGGACAACGCGCAGTACATGATCGGCTCGAGCTACCTGAAGCAGGGCCAAGCCGCCGCCGCGCTCGGGGAATTTCAAAAAATCGTGTCCACCTACCGCAATGGCGATGCGATCGACGAAACTCTCTACGACATGGCGCAAGCCTTTCTGGAGGTGCGGTCGTGCAACGATGCGGGCACCGCTCTCAAGGCGCTGCTGAAAAACCACAAAAAATCGCCGCTCGTTCCCAAGGCCAAGAAGGAGCTGCGCAAAGTGCGTGAGCTCGGCCCGGCCGACTGCGACGACCGCTAGCAGCTACGGACTCGCCGGCACATCCGGTGCCGTGAGATAGATCGGAGAAGACCAAGCGCGCTCTTGGTTCATCGACAGACAGTCCTCGTCGAAAGGCACGCGGTAGTCGCCGTAGCACGGATCACACTCGTCGCCGTCGCAACGAAGCAAGCCTGCGTTCACTGCGAGCGTTGGCTCCTGAATCGCGCGAACGTAGTAGAGAACCTCACGGCCCGCGGACGAATACCAGGGGTCTTCGAACTCGACCTCGCAGACCTCAGTGCCGGCCGGACACGGGATGGTCAGCCAGGGATCCTCGATCAGCTCTTCGACCGCTTCGGTTTGCTTCATTTGACGCCCGATTCGAACGATCTCGATGCGCGTGATGCGGCGGCGTTCGTCGGACGGACGGTAGCACTCACCGGCACAGATGCGATCGACTCGCTTGGCCCCCAGCGCCTCGGTCACCTCGTCAGCGCAACCGGGAAGCTGCGCAAACGCTCCCGCCGCGCGAACCCGGAACTTCGGGGTTCCCTCAAACTCGAGCTGACTACCCATCGGCACGCGTTCCTCACCCGCATTGACGAGATCGAACCAAAGCAAGATGCGGTCCCCTGATGTCCCGTACACCTGCCGATCGAACAATGCCTGCCAAATCGCGTCGCGTGTGCGCTCTTTGGCGTGCACGGCGACGAGCCCACCGGTGAGAAAAAACGAAGCCTGACGCTCCAGCCACACCCTGCGGAACGGCGGTTTGGCGTTCACTGACGCGGGGGACAGCGACACGGACTGACTCGCCTTTGCAGGATCACCAAACAAGACCTTCTTCCACTCCTCGGTCGAGGGTCCGCGTGCTTCGGTCATCTTGCGGCGCTCGTATTCCTTGTAGCCTGTACCCGGCCGAGCCGTGTGATTGTCGCTCGAGGCGATGAAGCCGAGCGTCGTGTGGCGCGGCTCCCCCTCGCCGTCGAAGCTCCCGCGCGACAGGATGTACTGCACCGCACCACCCGGACGATACGCGAAGCTCGGGTTGAAACAGTCGGTACACTGACCGCAGTTGCCCCATTCGGTAACATCGGTCCCGGGTAACGTCAGGTGACCCGCAACCCCGACCCTGAGGTAGTTCTGCCGCGCCTCGTCGACGTGCTCATCGCACTCCTCGGACAAAGGGTTTTCGCAGCGGCTTCGGATGATTTCGCCGGCACGCCAGCAACATGGCTCGTAGCCTTCGGTGGGCTCCGGGCAGGTCTGCCCGTCCTCGCCCTGCTCTGCCGCGCGGAAGGGTCGGTACTCCTCCGAATTGCCATGCCCCGAAAACACCTCGATGAGTCGTTGCCACTTCGGGTCGTCGTGTTTGGCCTGGAGCTGCTTGTCGTAAAGATACCCAGGCGGCGTGTAGAAGCCCCAAGTGGTGCCGTGCGGGATCACCATGGAGGTCATGCCCCATTCCCCAAGCTTGCGGAAGAGCACATCCGGCGTTGCCGCGCTCTCGCGACAATCGGTTGGAAGATCCGGAGAAGCCACCCCCTCCGGGCAGTCATCCACGCGAACGATCTCGAGAACGTGCGCCGCAACGTCGTTGTAGGGTTGCTCGTTCGGGAATGCTCGGAAAGGAATGGAGAGGTTGGCGGTGATGGAGTTCATGTCGGACATCGCTTGCGCGGCCAGGCCCGGCGACGCGATGGGGCGCGCGGGAACCCGATCGTCATCGGTATCTTTGAAGATGACGTTTCTGTGTCCGTAGTGGGTCTCGGGGGTCGAACCGATCTGCGTCCACTCGAAGCCGGTGAACCCAACCAAATCGGGTTGCTCGCTCTCGGCATCAACCGCGTTGCACTGACGCACCGAGTCCTTGATCATCTTCCAGGTGCGAGGCGTGAGCGCCTCGGCGTGATCGGTGAGCGAGTAGAAGTCGAGCTGGGAGCAGAAGCGCGCGAAGTCACATGCGTCGGCGGGGGGATGCACGCCTTCCCCGCCCATCAAGGGGAGGCTCCATTGAAACGCGTCGACCGAGAGCGTCGAATGCACGTGAAGGTCGCCAAACAGCACGCGCGTCTCGGAGCTGTCCGTGACCCCGCGCTGCGCTTCGTTGCGCGCACTCAAGAGGCCGCGGTCGAGCGGAGTAGTCGTGATCTGACCATCCATCTGCAAGTCGCCACCCCCAAGCACGGCCCACAGGGCCGGGAGCAGCAAAGCGAAGAGGGCAACCGTCGCGAGGCATCCTCGCTTCCAAACCGACATTGCGCTGGAGAATAGAGGCCCATCACCGCCAAGCCAAGGGGCTTGTACGGCTCAGCGCGCCCAGCGAACCGTTTCGGCGGTGCCTGCAATCACTTGGTTCTGGTCCAGGCCGTCTTGCCCGGAAAGATATACCCCCGGCGAGCCGCGACGGTTCGACGAAAACGCGATCAAACGGCAGTCGGGCGAGAAGGCCGGGTCCTTGTTGTCGCCCTGGCCTTGCGTGAGCCGGTGGTACTCCTGGGTCTCCAGGTTCACCGTGAAAATGTCGAAGTTCTTGTCGCGTCCACTGAACGCGATGAGCGGCTGCTTCGAGTCTCGGCACCAAACCGGTGTTTGGTTGTGACTCCCGCGGAACGTCACGCGCTGCACGTTCGTCCCGTCGTTCTTCATGGCGAAGATCTGCGGGCTGCCATGACGGTCCGACACGAACGCAAGCTTGCCGCCCGGTCCACAGGTGGGGCTCACGTCGATCCCTCGACTGCGAGTCAGACGCCGCAGCCCTTTGCCCTCGAGGCTCGCGCTGTAGATTTCGTAATTGCCAGACCGCGACGACGAAAAGTACATGCGTTCGCCACAGATCGCGGGCGCCATCGTGATGCCCTTGCCACCGATGACTCGCTTACCGCCGACGCGCGTGTTCGTGATGAACGTCCCCTGCTTGGTCATGCGCGTGTACCAAATCGAGCCCTTGCCAAACGTAGGAAGCATCGAGATTCCCTGCCCACTCGACACCTTCCGAACGCCGTAACCGTCCATGCCCGCCGCGTACACGCTCTTGTGCCCTGGCCGGTGCTTGCGCGCGAACGCGATCTCGGTCCCAAACGGCCCGTACGTGCCGGTCACGACCCCGATGACCTCGTTGACAAAGGTGTGCATCCATTTGCGAAGCTCGGTGGCGGGCCCCCGATAGGTACGGCGAAGCACGGGGACTCCCCCTCCGCTCGATTGATAGAAGCGAAGCTCGACGCTCAGCGCAGCAGCGTCTCCGAACACCTGGCCCTTGATCACGCCATTGGCGCCCAGCATCGCCCAAGCGCCGAGGTCGACGGCCAGGCCCAGACTGGCGTAGTCATGCCGGACCGACGTCGGGCCGATGACGCGAAAACCGGGCATGAGGCGGAAGTCGTTTTGCAGGACGGCCCCGCCCGTCGCGGTGTGCTGGGTCGACTTCCCAATCAGATTTGGAACACCGATGCGGAATACATCTTCGTCGGGGGCATCGATGTCTACGACGATCTTGTCCTCGGGAAGGGGAAGCGCTTCCTCTTGGCCGTTGGCCGGCACTACCGAAAGGGCAATCGGCCCGAACGCAAGGCCCAGTACCAGGGCGGCCCGAAGCCATCGATGGCGAAATTCAATCCAAGTCATGTGAAACCTCAGCGAGCATGGCGTCCAAAGAAACGCAAAGAGATCGTGTCCCCCAAAATTCGATGCGCGACCGATTCCGGTGGCCCTGGAAGCTCGGCGCCCTGTGCCTGACTCATCCTCCGACGAACGGACTCGTCGAATGCTTCATTCCCGCTCGGGCGCTTCACTTCGTAGTCGCCGACTCGGCCGTCTTTTGTGACCGAAAGCTCAACCACGCAGGCAAGCTCCTGCAGTTCGTCGTCGGTGAGCAACGTGGGAACCTGCCAACCTCTTCGAAAGTACGAGTAGAGCTTGCCGAGGTAGATCTCCAGCTCGTCCCCGCTCGCCTTGGTGCCTTCGACGATCCCATCCGGGTCGCCTTCGAGCTCTGGCCCCTTCGTCAGCTCGGAGATGGCACCCGCCCGCTCACCAAGCTGTGAAAGCAAGTCGTCGTCGCGCTGACTGCGCTTCTTCTTCGGCTTCGCGAGGCCCTTTTCCTTCTTGCCGGTAGGCACCGCGGCCATCGGCTCGGAGTCGGGGGCTTGGGGGACCGGGGCGGTCTGCTGCGCATCGGGGATCTCCTTGCTGGGCAATCTCCGAGGCTCCCGGCGCTTTCCAAGACGCACGAACCGCGTCTCGATCACTTGGATCGGCGCGGGCGGCAGATCATCAACGCCCGCCCCGAACAATGACTCCACCCCGCCGAGCAAGAATCCGCTGAGCAAGGCCAGCATGGGTAATCCGACGAAGGCGGCCAACGTGAACCCAATGCCTCCCGCTATCTCCGTTAGCGTCGGCTGCTCGGTCTCCAGCAGAGAGAGTGCTCGCCAATCGCTGACCTCGGTCATCGCCTATCTCGGCTTTCGCGTGATGGGGTCGGTGACCAAGCCCATCTTTCCAATGCCAGCCTGGCGGACGAGGGCGAGAACCTGCGCCACCACCCCGTATGGTACTTGCTCGTCCGCTTGCACGAACACCTCGTCGACGTTGCGAATCCGCTCGTCGGTCACGAGGCGCTGCCTCAACACGTCGAGCGAGACCTCCTCGTCGAAGAGAAAGATGCGTTGGTCGCGCTGCACGGTGATCAGCGGGTGCTCTTTGTCGATGTCCATTCGTGGCGCGTCGGCTTTCGGAAGCTCGACGTTGACGCCCGTCGTCAGCATCGGCGCGGCAATCATGAAGATGATCAGCAGCACCAGCATGACGTCGACTAGCGGCGTGACGTTGATCTCGCTGAGCGGCCCTCCCCCGTCTCCGCTGCCGCTCGAAAACCCCATCGACTACTCCACCAACAAGTGACGGCGGATGATATTCAGGTAGTCGCTTGCAAATGCGGCCGTCTCGCTGTCAACCACGCGAATGCGCCGGACGAAGTAGTTGTAGGCCATCACGGCCGGAATCGCCGCCGCAAGACCGATGGCTGTCGCAATTAGCGCTTCGGCGATCCCCGGCGCAACGACGTCGAGCCCGGCGCTCTTCTCACCGTGGATCGCGATGAACGAGTTCATGATGCCCCAGACGGTGCCGAAAAGGCCGATGAAGGGCGCTGTCGAAGCGGTCGTCGCCAAGAACGACACCTTGTTTTCGAGCCGGGTTAGCTCTGCGCTTTGCGCTCTCTGAAGCGCCCGCTCTACATTTTCGACGTCCCCTTTGGTCGGACGCCCGGTTCGCGCGATGCGTGCGAGCTCACGGTACCCCGCGCGAAACACCGTCGCGATGGGCGATCGATCGTAACTCGCCGACTGGCCGTGGATTTCGTTCATCGCCTTGGCGTTCCACGTGCGAACCTTTTCTTCGGACCAGAAAAGCTGAAGGAACCCTCGACTCTGATCAGTGACCTGCTTCAAACGAATCCACTTCGCCCCGATGATGTACAGACACATCACCATCATGAAGACGAGGATCACCAGAACGAACTGGACGACCGGCGAAGCGCCGATCACGAGCGCCCAGGGATTGAGCTCTTGCGGTGCGCTCGTTTGAAGGAAGACCGAAAGCATCAATGGCTACCCCCTACGAGCGCACACCCCAACGGGTCAGTTCTCGGAGCCGGCAACGTTACGGTCGCGAGCCCAGCCCGCCTCGTCGGTACCGGACGCCATCTCCTCGCCGACCGAGGTGGTGGAGACACTGCTGCCATCCAACCCGAGCGACACGAGGTAGCTGCGGACAGCCTGAGCGCGACGCTCACCAAGCGCGATGTTGTACTCCTCGGTACCGCGCGGATCGGCCGCACCGGTCAGAAGCAGCGACAGGCCCGGATCCTGCTGGCCGCGGTAGCATTCCACGGCTTCCTGAAGCGCGGCGCGCGCGCTGCTGTCGAGCTCAGACGAGTCGAAGGCGAAGTACACAGTCTCGACGACGCACGGCTCTTCGACCGGCTCGACGGCGATTTCGGGTTCCGGCTCGGGAATCTCGGAGCCGGTGGTGTCTTCGGCTTCCGGCTCCTCGGCGTCCTTCTTGCAACCAACCAACATGGTCGCGAAAAGGGTGAGGCACACCAGCACGGTGAGAGATGAGTTGAGATGTGTCTTCATGGAGTTCCTTTTCTTTCCCCCTCTGAACTCAGAGAGCACGAGCGCCAGCATAGTCCCAGGGTATGTACACGCAATTGTTCTCGTACCTGCGCGGGGTTAGGAAGCGCACATTTTCGTGGTCTAAATATGCGAAGTCATTTACGGGGGTCAAAGATGTCGCTAATTGTAAATCCCTCGAATCGAGCGATCCGAATGCCCCCGAGAGCAATTCCCCTACTCGCGCTTGTGACAGCCCTATGCGCTGCTTGCAATGGAAGATCGTCTCAAAACGCGTCTGCTGCTGCCGCCCCAGCGCCGACCCACGAGCACTCGAGCGGCTCCGAGCGCGGCTGTCCCCATCTCCAAGCCTACTCCGAGCAGCTCGATGAGCAGCAAAGAGACGAATGGCAGAGGCCAGAGGGGGTCATCGAGCTCCTCGAGTGCCGGGTCGGCATGACCGTCGTCGATCTTGGGGCCGGAACCGGGTACTTCCTTCGCTATCTGTCCGAGGCGGTCGGCCGTGAAGGCCACGTGCTCGCTCTCGATATCAGCCGCTCTTCGATCAACTGGATGTCCTCGCGAATCGAGCGGGAAGGGCTTCCGAACGTACGGCCCGAAATGGTAGCCCCAGACGACCCCGGGCTGTCGCCTCGGTCGGTCGATAGGATCCTCGTCGCGAATACCTGGCACCACATCTCCGGACGCGTGGACTACGCTGAAAAGCTCCTGGCAGCCCTTCGACCCGGGGGTCTATTGCTGATCGTCGATTTCACGATCGACAGCCCCGAGGGGCCTCCGCCGCAGATGCGGCTCACCTACGATACAGTCATGCGCGAGCTCGAAGGAGCTGGCTTTGCGGTGGAGGTGGTCCAGGAGGAGCTTCCTTACCACTACGTGATCGCTGGCCGCGTGCCCTAGCTCAATTGACGGCGCGCCGAATTGCGTGGCTGAGCTTGGAACCTACGAGCGTGGTGAGCATCTCGATACGGCTGCGCTGCGTGCGGAGGTGCGTAGCCAAGGACGCCCGCGCCGGAAGCGAAATCCAGAGCCGCAGGAGGTGACGCTTGAGCTCGGGCTTGAGGTGGTCTTCGTAATCCGTGCGCGCATGGAGAACCGTGTGGTTCGAAACGAGCTGCACGTCGCCGGGCTCGAGGTCCATGTCGAGGTGGAACTCGGGAGAGTCGGCGATCTCGTTGTAGAGGTCGAGCAGCGCGCGGTCCTCGCCGGAGAGCAACAACTGTCCGTCGAAGCCGACGGCCGAGCGGAAGTAGTCGGTGTGGTAGAAGGTGCGCAGTCGGCCAACGTCGAAAGAGCATGGGCGAATCGGGATGTACTGGACGCCGCCTTCACCCTTGGTGTCCATCATGAAGGGTTCGTACAAACGGTCGACCAAGTCGGGCCGCCGACGCAAGAGCTCGTTGTACACCGAGACCGAGCTGGCGAGGCGGCTCTGGCCCCCGCGCTTGGCTTTATGAAGACACAGGAGCCCCACCACATCGGCGGCGTCGCAATGATAGTTGATGTTCACGCTCGTGCGGTAGTGGCGCACTTCGTCTGGGCTCTCGCCGGTGTCCCTGACATTCCCCAATAGGTCCGCCTGCGGGTTCTGTGCACCTGGGGTTCCAAAGTGCTGACCAAAGCACCAGAAGAAGAGCTCCGTGTCGCTCTGGGGCCAACGCTCGGCCGGTACGCCGCTAAGCACCTGAAAGCCGCGCCCGCCTCGCACCTCTTCTCTCCAACGGTCGATCTTCTTCGAGAATGTTGGCAAAGGGAAGTCGTCCTTCGTTAGATCTCCCATCGACTTTCTCGTCCGCTTGGCGGCGGCGATCGCCTGTTCGATCTCGGCAATGTCGGCGTCGGTGAGCGCCTCGCGCCATGCGTCCGGCTGCGCGAGGTCGCTCCGCTTCCAGGCGGCTGCGGTGGTCAACGGCGCGCGAAGCACGCGCTCCTGGGGTCGCGCAAAGTAATGGAGCGTCTGGGCAGTGAGCGTCTTGTACACGCGAGCGAGTCTAGCGCGCCGGAGTCGATTGAGTCACGCTCGAGCCCAGGAGACTTTCGATGACTGACCCAAGCTATGCGTTTTCCAAACAACTCGATGGCGTCTCGGTGGACGAAGCCCTCGAGAAGGTAACCGAGGCGCTCAAGGCAAACGGTTTTGGCGTGCTCACCAAGATCGACGTGCAAGAGACGCTCAAGAAGAAGATCGACGTCGATTTCCGCCCGTACGTCATCCTTGGCGCCTGCAATCCGAAACTGGCGCATAAGGCCCTTCAAGGGGAGTCGTTCATCGGCTTGCTCTTGCCGTGCAACGTCGTGGTCCAGGAGTCCGGCGACGGAGCGTTGGTATCGTTTGCCGATCCCAAGGCGATGTTCGACCTCGTGCCCGACGCGCCGATCGAAGAGGTCGCGACCGAAGCGCGGCGTCTTCTGCAGAACGCCCGAGATCAGCTTTGAGCTAGGCGAGCGCTTCGATGCGCGCAGCGACGTGCTTGTGCCACGGGGTTCCTGCGAGCCAGTCCCGGTCCTCGGTTGACGTTAGCTCGTTTGGCGCGACGCCCGTTTGAATGCGGGTGCCGCCTTGCGTCGTGTGGTCGAGACCAAGACCATTCGGCAAAGACACGTGACCGGCTTGCATCATTGCGGAAACCTCGACCTGCACCTCCACCGAGCCTCGCTTGGTGGTCAGGCGAACGCGATCACCGCTGCCAACGCCCAGTTGCGAAGCGTCGTCGGGATTGATGCGAACCGACCCGTCCCGATCCTTCTTTCGCCATTCGGGATTGCGGAGGATCGTGTTGGCCGTGAACGAGCGCCGTTCTCCTGCGGACAACACGAAGGGGAACGCGCTATCTCCCGTACCTGTGCTCGCGTTACCTAGACTCGCAAGCTCCTCCAGCAACTCGGGGATTAGAGCTTGGATCTTGCCGTTCGGAGATTTCACTCGCGCCCAGTTCTCATCCTGCTCGTCGACTGCGAACACCACTCCCGATGGGCTGTCCAAGATCGCATCGAAGAGCTTCTCTGCAGGCTCGAAGCCGTCGCCGTCGAATCCTGCACGACGGAGCGAGCCTGGGTTTTCTCTCGCGGCTTGATGTGCGAGGCCCCAGACCACCGCAGCAGACTGCAGGCCGGCCGGAAGATGCGGGCCCAGCGTCCGATACAAGATGACCGGAGCCATCGGAGAGAGCTTCGGATTGCTGAGGACATTTCCGAAAAACAAGGGAAGAAGCGCGGCGCGGCCTTGCTTGGCGGCCGCATGCAAGGGCGCCAAGTCCTCGTGCGTATATGCGCCTAGCGCTTCGCAGAGCCTGGCGTGGATCTCGGCTTCAGGAAGGACACCTTCGGGGGCACCGAACACTGGCCGCCGAACGTGAAAATAGTTTGCCGGAAACTCGAAGTTGAAGAAGGTCGCCTCGGCCTTCTCGTACTGGGTGGCCGTAGGAAGGATGTAGTCGGCCAAGCGAGCGGTCTCGGTCATCGCGATGTCGATGACGACGAGGGTATCGAGAGAGCTCAGTGCTTCACGCATGCGCTGACTATCCGCCACCGAATGTGCCGGGTTGCCGCTTTCGACGATCATCGCCCGGTACCGCTTCGGATGATCGGTGAGGATCTCGTCCGCAATCGAATTGCAAGGCGTCAGACCGGCGATGATCCGCTCGCCGGCCACGGGGCTGCGCTTAGGCTCGGCCCCGGCGGCCAGCTTATCGAGCTTGCCCGTGATGGGAACGATATGCGCCGGAATGTACTGCGCTCCGCGCTTCGCGAAGTTGCCCGTGAGCACCCAGAGCAGTTTGTTGAGGTAGCTATTGAGTGTGGAATAGCGGTTCATCTGGATGCCCAGATCCTCGAAGATCGCGACGCTCTCTGCCCCTCCGATGCGGCGGGCGGTTTCACGAACGAGCTCTTCGGAAACGCCCGAAATTTCGCAGTACTGGGCAACGGTAATCTCACGCAAGGCAGCCATGACGTCTTCAGCGCCGTCGACGTGCTCCTCGATCCAGGCGCGGTCGATCAGCTCCTCTTGGACGAGGACCCCTCCAAGCGCGGAGAGCAACCATGCGTCGGTTCCCGGCTTCACCTGCAGGTGGATGTCCGCCATCTCGGCGGTTTCCGTTCGACGGGGATCGATGACGACCATGGTTCGCTTGGGGTCCTTGGCCATCTCCTTGAGCGTCACGCGCGCGCGTGGAAGGCCGTGGGACTGCCACGGGTTCTTACCAATGAAGAGGCCGACCTCGCAGTGCTCGAAGTCCGCGCGGGTCATGCTCCCCATCAGGCGTCCGCCGACCCAAAACTCTCCGGTCTTCTCCTGCGCCAACGCGCTCGAGCGATACCGCGAGCCGAGCGCGCGGCGGGTCGCTGTCGCGTAGGCGCCAGGAAGGTGGTTCCCTTGGCCGCCGCCGCCATAGTAGAAAATCGTTTCGCCGCCGTGCTCGTCGCGAACCGCAGCCAGGCGCCCAGCGACCTCACGAATCGCGGTGTCCCAGTCGATCTCCTCGAAGGTCCCGTCATCCTTGCGGCGAAGCGGTGAGGTGATTCGGTCAGGCCCGTTTTGGTAGTAGTCGAGCCGATGGGGCTTCTCGCAGGCGTAGCCCTTGGATGCAGGGTGCGCCTTGTCACCCCGGATTCGGGTGAAGTGCCGATCGCCCTCCCCTCCGATCTGAACTTCGAGACCGCAATTGCACTCGCAGAGAATACAGGCTGTTTTTTCCCAGGAACCCGGCATAGATAAACCTCGCGCTTCCGCCGTGGACGATGACTCAGCAATCCTAGTCCCGCCTGCGGGGCGGCGTAAGCCTGCGATTTGTCAGCAGGCGCTGCGGGCGTTCAGGCCGAGCGTAGCGTGTCGAATTTGCGCCAGTATTTCGGCACCCCTGCTACTAGAGCCTCGATGAACGATCTTCCTCCGCACGTGCTGTTCTACGATGGCGTGTGCGCGATGTGTAACGGCATCGTCCAGTACATCCTTCGCATCGACGAAGGCCATGTGTTTCACTTTGCTCCGTTGCAGGGCGAGACCGCCGAGGTCGCCCGGAAGCTTCATCCTGAGTTCCCAACCGAGATCGAGACCGTGGTCTACGTCAGACGCGGCGAGGTGTTGTTGCGATCCCGAGCCGCGGCGCTGGCGATGCAACAGATGCCATATCCAGCCAGGGCGCTCTCTTGGTTTCGGTTCTTGCCGGCGTGGTTGACGGATTTCTTCTATGGCATCGTTGCCCGCATTCGATACCGTGTTTTTGGGAAATATGATCACTGCCCGGTCCCCCCAGCGGAAGTCCGCTCGCGTTTTCTGCCGTAAGTGGGCAGGCGCAACTCGGTGTAAGCAAATGTCTTACCCGTTTGGGCGGGGCCGCCCGTATTGCTAGACTGAAAACAGTATGGGGACTCGTGCTTGGCTTGTTGCGCTGCTCGCGTTGGCGCTGGGGTGTGAAGGCGTCATCGGCTCTGGCGATGATGTCGGGCCCGGGCGTAGCCAGGATGCCGGCTCAGACACCGACGCTGGCACTGACGCTGGCACTGACGCTGGCACTGACGCTGGCACTGGCACTGGCGGAACCGGGGGCAGCGGCGGAACCGGAGGCGATTCTGGGCCCTGTGCGAACGGGCCATTCGCGGTGCCGATCTCGGACTGCAACCCGGACCCATTGGCGAGCAGTGGCGACATACACGCTGACTGCGTGGCGCGAATCAATCAGTTCCGCTGGGAGTGTCAGTGCCTGCCACCGCTCACTCGATGGGTCGACGGAGAGGACTGCACCGACGGCAACGCCGCCTACGACAGCGTCAACGGCGCGCACGCAAGCTTCTACGATTTGCCATGTGGCAGCGGGGGGCGCGCGCAAAACGAGTGCCCGGGTTGGCCGTCGAACGACCAGGTGATCGCCGGTTGCCTGCAGGCAATGTGGGACGAAGGGCCCGAGGACGGTGACCCTGACACGGTCAACGGCCACTACGAGAGCATGGCCACGACGTCCTACACGCAAGTCGCTTGCGGCTTCTTTACGACGCCATCGGGAGATGTCTGGGGTGTTCAGAACTTCGACTGAGGGGGGCTCATGCGCGTTGCGAAAACCACACTACTAACGCTTTGCTTGCTTGCCGTCGGATGCGGCGACTTCTTTCAGGGACCGGACGTGGACGGAACCGGAGCGGGCGGAACGCCCGGCGACCCCAGATTCATTGCCGACTGTACCGGTGGCCCGCTCAACGCGCCGATTGCGAACTGTCAGCCTGAGGCCCTCACCAGCACTGGCGACCCACATGCCGACTGCGTAACACGCATCAACCAGCTTCGTTGGGAGTGTCAATGCCTCCCACCACTGCAGCGTTGGACCGAAGCGGAAGGGTGCGCGAACGAACACTCCGAATATGACAGCACGCGAAGCGCTCATTCCGGTTTCATCGATAACATCTGCTCACCAAGTGGCAGGGCACAAAACGAATGCCCCGGGTGGCGTTCGACCGACCACGTCATCAATGGCTGTCTTCAAGCGATGTGGAGCGAAGGCCCGGGAGAGCCGTTTTCGGAACACGGCCACTACATCAACATGACGAACCCATCGCACAGCATGGTCGCGTGCGGATTCTACGAGACCACCAACGGAGATTTCTGGTCGGTCCAGAACTTTCGTTAGCGCGAACCGGCTTGCCCGATGAGGGGTGGCTATTCGTTCGGGGCCGACCAGGCGGTCGCTGCCTGGTCACCCTCCTCGAGGTCAAGCCAAATACGAAGTTGCTTGAACATGAACTCGGCGCCCTCACGAGAAGAGAGGTCGACCCGGTAGGTGTTGATGTAGCGAACGCTCTCCTCGAGCCACAGGTCCCATCCCTCTTTCGAGACCTTCTCGAAGACGAGCTGGCCCATCTCGTTTGGGAAGGGCGGCTTCGCAAGACCGGGGAGCTCTCGGTCGAGCTTGATGCAATGGACCAGTCGGTTCGGATCGGCTTCAGGCATTACTGGGCAGAACCTAGCACCGGGGCGGCCGGTGGCTACCCCAGAATCCGGAAGAAAGAGTGCAGCATCTGATAGGTGAGGCCCCAAACGACACGACCGTCGACGTCGTACGCGGGGAAGTCGATCTGCGCGCCGTGCCACTGATAGGGACGGACGGTGTCGGCCTCCCCCCGGTACAGCGGAAGCAGTGGCGTCCAAAGGGCCTCGGCCACCTCGGTCTCATCGACTTGGATTGGGGATTCGCGGTGGACCTCGAAAACGAATGGACGAATCACGGTCTCTTGAGGCTTGCCGCGCGCAATTGCCTGGAGGTCATCGAGCTGCCCGATGTGCTCGGCTTCGCGCGACAAGTCGAGACCGACCTCCTCCTGAGTCTCCCGCATCGCCGTGTGCAAAAGCGTCGCGTCCTGCGCATCCTGTCGGCCGCCCGGAAACGCCATGTGCCCTGACCAAGGGTCACGTGGATGCTCGGCCCGCCGAATGAAAAACACCTCCGGCCCGGAAGCTCGCTCCCGCAGCAGCACAGCTACGGCGGCCCACTTCTCATGCTCCGCAAGCTCCCGAGGCATCCGCCCCCCAAGCACGCTCCGAACATCCGGCAACCCGACAACGGTCATGCGTTCTAGTGTGTGCTCCACAAACCTAGTGTGCGAGAGATTTTTTCTTGTGGTTGAGCGCGCCCGCAGGAGCGTAGTGAGAGGCACTCATGTGCCTCGCAGCGGAGCGACGAGGACGAAAGCCGACCACAAGGAAAAAGATCCGCACACTAATCGAGGATTTCGTAGTGGAAGTCTTCTATTACTGGGTTGGCTAGGAGCCTTTCGCACATGGATTGGATGTGGGAGTCGGCGGAGGCTTTGTCGTTGCCGTCGAGCTCGAGCTCGATGAACTTGCCGACGCGGGCGGATTTTACTTCTTCGAAGCCTAGGGAGCTGAGCGAGCGGCGGACCGCATCGCCCTGCGGGTCCAAGACTTCGCGCTTCAGAGTGACGAAGATGTTCGCTTTCATGATGCCTCCAACCCTAAGTTCTTTGCGATGCGTTGCAATGGATCCGTCGTGTCTGGCGCGAACGCTGTGCCGCGAATCTCATCGCATGCTTGAATGTACCGGCGGGATGCCTCGACGCGCACGTCGTCGGGAATCGTGGGCGCTGGGCCGTCACCCTTGTAGCCGTTGCTCGCGAGCCAGCGGCGGACGTATTCCTTGTCGAAACTCTCCGGATCCTCACCCGCTTCGAATCGCTCCTGGTAGCTCTTCGTGTACCAGAATCGCGATGAGTCGGGGGTGTGGATTTCGTCGATGACGACGATCTTTCCGTCCGGTGTCTTGCCAAACTCGTACTTGGTGTCGACGAGGATCAAGCCGCGCTCCGCGCAAACCTTCTGCCCGTGCGCGAACAACGCCATCGCATATCCGGCGGCCTCGTCGAAGTCTTCTGTGCTGATCCGGCCCATCGCCAAGATCTCTTCGCGCGAGGCCGAGACGTCGTGATCGCCCTTTTCGGCTTTGGTGCTCGGGGTCAGGATCGGGTCCGGCAGTTTCTGATGCTTCTTCAAGCCGTCCGGAAGCTCGTGGCCACAGAACACGCGCGTGCCGTTGTCGTAGTGCGTCCAGATGCTGGTGGAGGTGACGCCCGTGATGTACGAGCGGACAACCATTTCGACCGGAAGCGGCACACACTCGATGCCCACCATGACGTTGGGATCGGGCACATCGATGACGTGATTGGGAACGATGCTCTTGGTCTCCTCGAACCACCAGGCGGCGAGGCCGTTGAGCACCTGCCCTTTATAAGGAAGCGTTCCGAGGACGCGATCGAACGCGCTGATGCGGTCGGTGACGACGATGTACCGCTTGCCCTCTGCGGTGTAGCAGTCGCGGACCTTGCCCTCGTACTTGTGCCCGAGCGACTCGAAGTTCGTTCCCTCGAGCGTTTTCGACAGCCCTTCTCGTAGCGCTTCCGGCGAGACGGTCATCTCAGGCTCCTTCCAGCACGCGATCGATGATCGTATCTACGTGGGCAAGTGCGTGATTCAAGTCGAACTCGCGGTCGACCTCATCAGCGGAAAGATGCTTCCGAATGTCTGCGTCATCTTGAAGGAGCGCGCGAAACTCGCCCTGCCCTTCAAATGCTTTCATCGCGTTGCGCTGGACGAGCACGTACGCCTCCTGTCGGCCAAGACCTTGCCCAACCAGTGCGAGGAGAATGCCCTCGCTCGCCCAAAGGCCGCCTGTCTGGTCGAGGTTCTGCCGGAGGCGGTCAGGGTAGACCACCAAATCGGCGATCACCCCACGGACGCGGTCCAACATGAAGCCAAGCGTCGCAGTCGCGTCGGGTAGTATCATGCGCTCCACCGACGAATGGCTGATGTCACGCTCGTGCCAGAGCGACACGTTCTCGAGGCTGGGGACGACGGCGGCGCGCACGACACGGCTGAGCCCGCAGAGGTTTTCGGTCAGCACGGGGTTCCGCTTGTGCGGCATTGCGCTCGAGCCCTTTTGGCCCTTCTTGAAGTGCTCTTCGGCTTCGCCGACCTCGTTGCGTTGCCAATGACGAACGTTGGTCGAGAACCGTTCGATACCCGCAGCAATGACGGCGAGCGCCGAGACGTATGCGGCGTGGCGGTCACGGGCGACAACTTGGGTGGACACGGTCTCTGGTCGCAAGCCGAGCGAGCCCAGGGCCTCGGCCTCGATGGCGGGTGTGAGGTGCGCGTAGGTTCCGACGGCGCCGGCGATCTTTCCCACGGCGATTTCCTCCCGCGCCACCAAGAGTCGCTTTCGTCCGCGCGCAAGCTCGGCGTAGTGCCCTGCCAAGATGAGCCCGAAAGTCACCGGCTCGGCGTGAATGGCGTGCGACCGGCCAATGGCCGGCGTGCTACGATGCTCCTCGATGCGACCGCGCAGCGCTTCGAGCACCGCGTCCAATCGGACCAACAGCTTGTCGGTGGCTTCGACCAACTGCAGCGCCAGAGCCGAATCGAGCACGTCGGACGAGGTCATGCCTCGGTGCAGCCACCGAGCGGGCTCGCCCGCGATCTCTTCAACGTGCGTAAGAAAGGCGATCACGTCGTGGCGGGTCACCTTCTCGATTTCGTCGATTGCGTCGGGGTCTAGCTGCGCGCGAAACGGGCTGACTTCGTCGGCGGTCCCCGCAGGAACGAGACCGGCACCTTCCATCGCGCGGCAGGCGGCAATTTCGACGTCAAACCAAACCTCGTATTTGTGTTTCTGAGACCAGAGAGCTTGGAATTCGGCTGGGCTATAGCGTGGAATCATTGTGGGGCGGCGAAGCTAGCAGACCGGCCGTCCCTATGCGACCACCCTGAAGTTCCAGGCTTTGCGGACTTGTATGCGGGGGGTTGCGTAGTTGTCGACGTAGGACCGGTGGGCAGGGTCGACCATGTAGTTCTGCATGTCGTCCATGGAGTCGAAGCGGGCAACGATGCTGATGTCCCAGCTCTGCTC
Organism: Deltaproteobacteria bacterium; assembly: GCA_019313915.1. GTDB lineage: Bacteria > Myxococcota_A > Polyangia > Polyangiales > Houyiibacteriaceae > SG8-38. The sequence goes on along the minus strand of JAFDAJ010000006.1, from coordinate 9,232 downwards.
GGAGGCCTCGTCGGCGGGGACGCCTACGGTGACGCCGCGGACGTCTTGGAGGGCGCTGAGGTCGGCTCTCGTTCGCTCCGCAAACTCGGCGCGCGCGGCGTCGTTGCAGTATTCGTCTTTCAACTTGAACAACACAATTCGTTCGATCATCGCCCTACCCGATTCCTGCCAGCCTACACGCGATATCCGCGAAGTGGGGCACCGCCGCTCCAAACATCGACGCCTCCGGAGAGCTGGCGTTGCCGTCTAGGCTCCGCTTGTACACGCCTTGCGCGATCGCCGCGAGGCGAAAAAGCGAGAACGCCTTGTAGTAGCTGAGGTCGGGCACACCGTCGCGACCGACCAACTCGCAGTATCGCGCGACGAAGGCGTCCTCGGTAGGGATGCCCGTGGCTTGGAAGTCGACGCCCGCCAGTCCACCGAGCTTTGGAAGCGTCACGTCGTACAGCATGCAGGTGTACGCCAAGTCCGAAAGCGGGTGGCCGAGCGTCGAGAGCTCCCAGTCGATGACCGCGAGGGCTCGGGGCTCGGTCGGATGGAAGATCAAGTTGTCCAGCCGATAGTCACCGTGCACCAGCGTCGTCGCCTCGTCGTCGGGAATGTTGGCGGGCATCCAGTCGATCAGAGTCTTCATCTGCTCCACGTCCGTGGTCTGAGAGGCGAGGTACTGCTTGGTCCACCGCTTCACTTGCCGCGCAACGTAGGCATCAGGTCGCCCGAAGTCCGATAAGCCCACCGCCGCGAGATCGACATTGTGAATCGCGGCCAACACGCGGGTAAGCTCCTCGTAGATCGCGGGGCGCTCGTCCGCCGCGAGATCGGGAAGCTGCACGTTCCAGAAGATGCGCCCCTCAACGTACTCCATGACGAAGAAGGGGGTGCCGATGACCGAGTCGTCTTCGCAGAGCGCATACATGATCGCGGTGGGCACGTCGGTATCGCCAAGCGCGCGCATCACGCGGTATTCACGGTCGACCGCATGCGCCGAGGGTAAGAGCTTGCCGGGCGGCTTCTTGCGCAAGACGTACTGATGCTCGCGGTCGGCAAGCCAATAGGTGGGATTGGATTGCCCGCCCTTGAACTGACAAACCTGAAGCGCGCCCGTGTACCCATCGACATGGCCCGCCATCCAGTCATCGAGTCGTGCTTCATCGAAGCGATGCGCCTCTCGAACGGGGCCAGAATTTTTTGGGGGCACCGGCGGCATACGTCCTCGCTTTCAGAAGGTGCGGAGCTTATCATGCTCTGCCCAATCCGGAGGCTATCGATGGACTTCAGTACACCGCCCGAGCTCGAAGACCTTTTGCGCAGAGCCCGTGAGTTCATGGAAGCCGAGGTGTATCCGCTCGAAGCGGCGGCGCGTCAGTCGTTCGAAGAGGTCTTGCCCGCCGCGAACGATGCGCGCGAGAAGTGCAAAGCCGCAGGCCTCTGGGCTCCACAGATGCCGACCGAGTACGGCGGGATGGGCCTCGGTTTCCTCCCGCACGCGCACATGAGCGAAACGCTCGGCCGGAGCCCCATGGGTCACTACGTCTTCGGGTGCCAGGCCCCAGACGCGGGCAACATGGAGATCCTCCACAGGTTCGGAACCGAACCGCAGAAGGCGCGCTGGCTCCAGCCATTGGCTGCCGGAGAAATCCGGAGCTGCTTCTCGATGACCGAACCGGATCGAGCCGGCTCCAACCCGACCTGGATGGACACCACCGCCGTTCGCGACGGTGACGATTACGTCATCAACGGGCGCAAGTGGTTCACCACGGGAGGGCACCTCGCCGATTTCGCGATCGTCATGGCGGTCACCAATCCGGACGCGCCACCCCATATGCGCGCCAGCCAGATCATCGTCCCGACCGAGAACCCCGGCTTCCACCACATCCGGCGCCTCTCGATCATGGGCGATGTTGGATACGGCTGGCAAAGTCACTCGGAGATCGCATACGAAGACTGCAGAGTCCCCGTCGAGAACTTGCTCGGACAGGAGGGCTTTGGTTTTTCGATCGCCCAGGAGCGCCTCGGCCCCGGGCGAATCCACCACTGCATGCGATGGCTCGGGATTTGCGAACGGTCCTTCGATCTGATGTGCGAGCGCGCCTCGCGACGCATGGTGGCGCCAAAACGCCCGCTCGGGGCACAGCAGGCCATACAACATTGGATCGCCGAGAGCCGCGCCGAGATCGATTCCGGACGGTTAATGGTCTACCAAGCAGCTTGGAAAATCGATCGCGAGGGGACCCGGGCAGCCCGCAGCGAGATCTCGGCAATCAAATTCCTGGTCGCTGGGATTCTGCAGCAAGTGGTCGACCGGGCGATTCAGGTGCATGGCGGCCTCGGTATGACCGACGACACCCCTCTGGCGTGGTTCTTTCGCCACGAAAGGGCCGCGCGGATCTACGACGGGCCGGACGAGGTGCACAAGTCCGCCCTCGCGCGCGCGATTCTCAAGAAGTACGGCATTGAGCTAGGGTCCCAAGGGAGCTAGGTTGCATCGCGTGAGGTGGGCCAATTACCCGCGATTGAGCTTCCGCGGCTTTCTGATCGCCAGTGTATTCCTTTGCACCGCGCAGGTGACCTTCGGCCAGAAGGCCGGTCCGGCAGACGAGGCCGACGCTGGTTCCGGCTATCGGCCGGCGCCCAGCGCGAACGTGGAAGGCGACGTGCAAGCCCTTCCGATCGACGCGCCTCCTGGGAGCAAGGTCGTCGTCATCGCGATCGACCGCACCGTCGAACTCGGCCTTGCAGCATTCGTCCGCCGCGCGATCGAGACCAACCCCGATGCAGCGGCGATCGTGATCGAGGTCAACACGCTCGGTGGGCGCGTCGACGCTGCGATCCAGATTCGCGACGCATTGCTCGAAGCCGAGCCCCGTACAGTCGCATTCATTCACCCGCGCGCGATCAGCGCGGGCGCATTGATCAGTCTCGCGTGTGACAACGTGCTCATGACCGCAGGCGCGACGATCGGCGCGGTTACTCCAGTCCAGGCCGCACCGGGCGGCCAAGCCGAAGCAGTGGGCGAGAAGATGGTGTCGTACATGCGCGCCGAGATGCGCACGACCGCCGAAGCCAACGGCAGGCGCGGGGACATCGCGGAGGCCATGGTCGATGCCGAGGTCGTCATCGATGGCATCGTTGAAGCTGGCAAACTGCTCACGCTCGACACCGGCCAAGCCATCAAAATGGGCATGGCCGACGGACAGGCCGCAGATCTCGACGCGGTGATGCAGCTCCTCAATCTCGAAGACCCCGAGATCGTAGAGTCAGAGCTCAACTGGGGCGAGAAGATCGCGCGCTGGCTGACCGAGCCCACGGTGAGCGGGTTGCTGCTTTCGGTCGGGATGCTCGGCCTGATGGTCGCGTTCTACACGCGAAGCGTCGGCGGCTTCACGCTAGTCGGCTTCATCGCACTCGCGCTGTTCTTTGGCGGCCACGCGGTCGTGCACCTCGTCGGGTGGGAGGAAGCATTGCTATTCCTGACCGGCGTCGTTCTCGTCGTGGTCGAGATCTTTTTCGTGCCAGGGCTTGGCGTGCCTGGCGTGCTCGGCCTGATCTTCGTCATCGCCGCGTTGGTGCTCGCGTTGATCGGCATCCCAATCGACGTCTCGTTCAAGACCGGTGTGCTCGCGGACGCGATGACCCGTGTCTTGCTCTCGCTGCTCGGGGCGTTCGTCCTGGCCCTGGTGTTCATGCGCCTGCTGTCGCGGACCGCGATGGGCAGGGCCTTGGTGTTGGAAGACGCCGAAACGGGCTTTCTCTCCGCGCCGAGCGCGTCCGACCTCGTGGGAAAAAACGGGGAAGCGCTGACGGACCTGCGGCCCGCCGGAAAGATCATCATCGACGGAGAACGTCACGAAGCGACCAGTGAACGTGAGTTCATTGCTCGCGGGTCGCGTGTCCGGGTGATCGGCACAGAGGGACCGGCCCTCGTCGTGCGCTCCGAGGAGGACGCGTGACCATAGCCGTCATCATCGTCGTCCTCGTGCTCGGGCTTGTGCTGGTCTTCACCGAAGTGGCGGTCATCCCCGGCTTCGGCGTCGCCGGCGCCCTGGGTTTGCTGGCGCTCGCGGCGGGGGCGATCGCCGCGTGGACAGAGCTTGGGCCCCTCTGGGGCGGCGTGGTTGGCGGCGCTTCGGTCCTGACCGCCGGCGCGATGTTGTACTGGTTGCCAAAGAGCCGCCTCGGACGGAAGATGGTCCTCGAGCACAGCCAGGCAGAGGCAATCGCCCAAGAAGATCGGAGCGATCTCCTCGGGCGCCGAGGAGTCACTGTCACCCCGCTCCGGCCCATCGGACGGGTCCGCTTTGGATCGGACGAAGTCGACGTGATGACCGAAGGGGAATACGTCGACAGCAACCAGGAAGTCGAAGTCATGTCCGTCGAAGGGCCGCGCGTCGTCGTGCGCATCCCCGATGCAACCTAGGAAGGAAGTCCCATGTCCCTCGCACCAGCTGCACTGATTTTTGTCCTCATCATCATCCTCTTCGTCCTGTTGGTCTGGTTGATCCCGGTCAGGCTCTGGATCGCGGCGTGGTCGAGCGGAGCGAAGGTCGGCTTTGGTGAGCTGATCGGCATGCGCTTGCGGCGCGTGTCGCCGAGCGCTGTCGTCAACCCTCGCATCGCCGCGGTGAAGGCCGGCCGCGAGGTTGCGACGAACACGCTGGAGTCTCACTACCTTGCTGGGGGTAACGTCGAGCGGGTGGTCACTGCGCTGATCAGCGCGGACAAGGCGGGCATCCAGTTGGACTTCCAGCAAGCGGCGGCAATCGACCTTGCCGGACGTGACGTCCTCGAAGCTGTGCAGACCAGCGTCAACCCCAGAGTCATCACGACACCCAAGATCACTGCCGTCGCAAAGGACGGCATTCAGCTCCTGGTCGTCACACGAATTACCGTTCGGTCCAACATCGACCGGCTGGTCGGTGGCGCCACCGAGGAAACCGTCGTCGCACGCGTCGGCGAAGGCATCGTCTCCACGATCGGCTCGGCGTCAAACTATGCCGAGGTTCTCGAAAACCCGGACGCTATCTCCAAGAACGTGCTCTCGCGTGGATTGGACAGTGGCACGGCGTTCAACATTCTTTCCATCGATATCGCCGACGTCGATGTCGGCACCAACATCGGTGCTAAATTGATGACCGAGCAAGCAGAAGCGGACAAACAGGTCGCTCAGGCCCGCGCCGAGGGGCGACGTGCGCTCGCGGTTGCCCTCGAGCAAGAGATGCGCGCCAAGGTAGAGGACATGCGCGCCAAGCTGGTCGAGGCCGAAGCCCAGATCCCCGCGGCGATGGCCGACGCGCTCAAGGAAGGCAACCTCGGCGTCATTGACTACTACAACCTCCGCAACGTGGCAGCGGACACCGAGATGCGCGATTCGATCAGTAAGTCAACCGGCGGCTCGGACGATGAAGGCCCAATCTAAGCCCTTGCCGCTAGGCACCCTGCTGGCTCAACCGCGGACATTCGTGGCGCGGTTGATCTTGGCGGATCTGATCACGAAGCGTGGCGAAGGCCCGCTCGAACGCCGAGTGCTGATGTACCAAAGGCCGCGCAAGCGCTGACGGACGATGAGGGAGTTTCTCACAGAACATCTCGGTGAGATCGCACTCCTGATCTACATCCTTTACCCGCTGTTCAAGCGATGGCGGAACCGTCAGAAGAAAAAACAGGAGCAGGCAAGCACATCGACGGAAACGACCGCCAGGGCGCCGGGGCCGCAGCAGCCGCGACCGGCCCGCGAGCCACGACCGAAACCCAGGCACGAGCCTGCCGTCGCAAAGCGGCCGACCGATCTGGACTTCCTGGCGGCGGCCCGCGCGCAGCTCGATCGACTCGAGCAAGAGGCCTCGCGTTTGCTCACACGCGCAGAGAGCGATTCGCGATTGGTGCGCCTCGTCCCCGCGTTGCGTGAGGATCTGCTCGGCCGCCTCGACATGATCGACCGGTCACTTGGGAGCAGCCCGACGCTGTCGACGATCGTTCAGGAGACCGCCGTCCTCCGCGGGCTCGACGCGCTGCTTCGGTACCTGAAGACGATGGCGCAGCAACGCATGCATGGCGCCTCGTCGTTTGTCGGGGATGCAGACGCAATGGCAGACGCTTGTTACGCGCCCATCCTCGAATTCGCGCGCGCACGGGGGCTCGACCTGAGGACGAGCCAGCCAGTCGTGGTGACCGGCGACTGGGATCTGTCGATCGTTCCAAGCTTCGCGTCGACACGCGTGGCCCCGTTGCGCTTGCCCGTAGGCTTCGAGCACAGCCTTTGGCGGTGGCCGGCGATCGCGCACGAGGTGGCCCACGATTTCTATTTCAGCCTCGAACCGCTCGATCGCGAGTTGCATGCGCGGCTCGGCTTGCCCCACGAGGTCGAGTTGCCGATGTCCTCCGGCGAGCTCGACGGCGCGTGGCTCCAGCAGGTTTTTGGCGCTTGGCTTCCTGAAATCTTCGCGGACGTGATGGGTACCGTCATGTTGGGGCCCGCGTACGTCGCAACGATGCGGCGTGCATTCCGCAACCCCAGCTCGCCCCAGCGGACGGCGGCAATCCTCCAAGACAACGCTCTCATCGACGAACATCCACCCGCGCGGCTGCGGCTCTACATGGCCACGCGAGTCTTGCACCACCTGGGCCGGCACAAAGAGGCGGACACGCTCTGGGAGCAATGGGAAGCCGAACACGCCGACGTGCGTTTCTATTACCTGCCACTCGGAGGACAATGGGTCGGGCTTTCAGACGAAGCCCTCCACTCGATTGCGGACTCGATGATCGACGCGCTCATCCAACGCCCGTGGCCCGAGCTCGAGGGCTTTCATCTCCGAGACATCCCCGGCCTCGCCTACATGCACGCCGAGCACGCCGAAGTCGAACGCCTCAGCAGCGACCTCGCGCGCGGCGAAACTGTCGACGCCGACGTGCGCTGGATCATGGCCGCAGCAGTGTTGGCCGCAGCGGAACAACCGACACTGCATGATCAGATCTTACAGGCGGCGCGGCGGTCGATCGTTGGGATCGGAGCGGAAGCGGAAAAGGCGGAGCCCCCGCGACGCCTGCCATCCGGCACGATCGGTCAAGCCCTGGTCGCGTCACTGAAAGAGCCAGCCGCAATCCGGGAGGCGATCATCCTCGGGGCAGCCTTCAGCCGATACACGCACCCCCGCTGGCGCTGACGCCGGCTGGCACTGGCGCTGCCACCGTCGCCGCTAGCGGGCAAATGGGGGGTCGGGAATCGCCTCACCGGGATGCGTATAGCCGATCTTGCGCCGGCTCCAAACGGTTCGATGGTCGGCACTGTCCGGTCGCAGCTCGGCGAATAAGACAAAGCGCGACTGCGCCGGGATGGTGATTTCGAGCGTGCCTTCATAAGAGCCCAGCGGCTCGAGTGTCAGGCTCTCGATCGTGGACGATGCGAGCACCGTTCCGTCGTCCCTCACGGCAAGCAGCTCTAGCTCCGCCGTCTGCGTTTCGTGCGTGTCGTTGATCGCGAGGATCGGAATACTGGCGAGGCTATCAGGCGCGTAGGTGTCTTCCCAGGAGTCGATGTAGACCGCCACCGGCGCAAACGCGCTACGCGCATACCGCTGCCAGCGTGGCTCGAGCGTGAGTGATGAAACATCCAAGAAGTTGTCACTGGTTTGGCCGGTTACCGGACGGGAATGGCCGAGATACGTGAAGTGCTGGACCCCCCCGGCGTAGCCGCGTTTGGCTCGCCAGAACGCGGTGAGCCCGCTGACGAGGTATGCGTACGTTTCGCGCGTTGCGGCGGGATCGGACACCGCATCGCCCAACCAGCCTTCGTAGTTGCTGCGGCTGAGGGTCGTCGGCGTGCCATCACGGTTGATCCAGACCCAGCCGTACTCGTTGAGGATGTACGGGTGATCGGGCGCGTCATACGTCAGCACACCAGGCGGCATGCCCGACTTTTCGTCGATGCGCGTAAACTCGTACGGTTCCGATGGTGAGGATAGGAATTGAAACAGGTAGTGATGGTCCTCGATCGGGTCGTTAGGCCCTTGCGGCTCGTTATAGCCGCCGTTTTCCCACTGCCGCGTTGGATCGAGCCCTCGCACACGACCGATGACTTCGGTGGACCTCCGGTCCGGGGTCTCGTTGGACGCGTCCCACTGCATGATCGAGGGGTGGTTGTAGTTATCCAAGATCCACGAGGTGAACTCGGCCTCGAGCTCGTCGACCGACCACGACGCCGACGCTTCTGCGTCGATTATCGACCACCACTGGAACTCGTCCACGAGAAGGATGCCCTCCTCGTCAGCGATATCGTACCAATGCCGCGGGAGGCGACCGATCGAGATCCGCATCGAGTTCCAGGAGAGCTCCTTGGGGTGTCCCGAAAGGAGCTCACGGACCCAGTTCTCATCCCATGGCAACATCTTGCACTCGGGATCTTCGAAGAAGCGGTGCAATGATAAATTCGAGCCTCGCAGATACGTGCGCTTGCCGTTCAAATAGAAGCCCTTATCGGCGCCAGCGCGCCACTCTACGGACCGCATCCCGAAACGCGACCGCACCTCGTCGTTCAGGTTTCCGTTGGTGTTGAGGCGCGCGTGCACGAGGTAAAGGAACGGATCATCGGGAGACCACAGATGCATGGCGTCTAGCGCAATCTCGATGCTCACTGTCACTTCGGCACCTGCTTCTAGCTGGACCTCAGTCGTGAGGGGCTCGGCTGCGGCGTCACCGCTGACCCGTTCGCGCACGTCATGTTGCACTCGTGCTGTCACGGCCCGTGTGCCGCGGTTTCGAACCGTCGTCCGGATCCGAACCCGTGACCCGGCCACATCGGGCTCGACCAGCACACGCTCGATCGTCTGCGCTCCGCTCAGCACCAGGTCGACGTCATCCCAAATGCCCGGGATGAAGCGTTCTTTTTCTGCATCCTGCGCAGCGGGTATGGTCGGAGGCACCTTGTCCCGGTCAGCACCGACGCGCACGAGCAGCGTGTTGGGCTCCCCAAAGCGAATCGCCTTGGACGCCTCGTACTCCTGCCGCGTGTAGGAGCCGAAGTGCATGCCGAGCTCCTCACCGTTCAGCCACACTTTGGTCCCGTACTTGGCCTTGTGGATCCGCAGTCGCGCGATGGCGGCGGCAGAGCCATTCACCGTGAACGTCTTGCGGTACCAAAACGCGTCGCGCCCTGGGGAAACGATCCCAACCTCCTCGTATGCCGGAGCGGCGTTTGTGATCAGTCCCGGCACCGGAACCTCCCGGTCGAACACGTCGG
>JAFDAJ010000407.1 GCA_019313915.1 Deltaproteobacteria bacterium | reverse complement strand
ATCCGAAGGCGAAGGCGGCCGGCGCCGCGGGCTAGGCGGTAGAGTTCCTCGTCGAGCTGGGCGATTTCAGGGGGCGGGGGAGTTGGGCCGAGCTGAGCGAGCTCGACGTGCTCGGAGGGTAGCGAAGCTGGGATTTGCGCGCTGAAACTCCGCATGTATTTCTGCCGTCGTCCGACGCCGTCGACTGCGGTGCCGTGGCTAGGTCTTTGGGTCGCCGTGGTGTGTTTGGCTGGGGAACGACACTAGAATGCGGCAGGTGGACAACGCTGCATTCTGGAACGGCCTCGCAGAGAAGTACGCGAAACAGCGCGTCGCCAACCCCGACGCCTTCGAAGCCAAGATCGCCATCACGAAGTCCCGCATGAAGCCGACGGACGTCGTCCTCGACATCGGCTGTGGGACGGGGTCCTTGGCCCTCCGCTTGGCTGGGTCCGCCGCACACGTTCTCGTCCTCGACATCGGCTGTGGGACGGGGTCCTTGGCCCTCCGCTTGGCTGGGTCCGCCGCACACGTTCATGGCCTCGACCTTTCGAACGAGATGATCCGCATTGCCAACGGCAAGGCCCAGGCGCAGAAGGTCGACAACGTCACGTTCCACACGGGGCCCTTCGACGACACCTTCCACGCCTTCGAGGCGGAGAGCTTGGACGGCATCTGCGCGTACAGTCTATTGCACCTAGTCGATGACCGGTCGGCCGCTCAAGCCTGGAGGGTTCTTCATTTCGTCCACGGTCTGCCTCGGCGAGTCGTGGGTTCCCTACGGGCCGCTCATCTGGGCCATGCGGTTGGTCGGCAAAGCCCCGATGGTGAAGAGCTTCGAAAAGCGCACCCTCGTGGACGAGATACGGCAAAGCGGGTTCGTCGACATCTCAGAGCCGGACGTGGGCGCCAAGCGCGAGATTGCGTTCATCGTCGCGAAGAAGCCGCGTTAGGGAAGCCGTGCTGTTCTGACCCGCCAGAGAAGCAAGCACAGCCCCGACCTGAACAGGCCGCGCGGCCTGTTGTTTTGGCGTGACTTCTGCGCCTCAAGTCGCGAGGTTGGGGAGTGGCTTGGGGAGCTTCGAGATGCGTTTTGCGGCCTCGTAGAGGTCGACTGTCGATTGAGGCGCCGGTCGGATCTTTTCGTCTTCAAGTCCCAGCGAAGCTCGGATTGTCAGTCGTGAAGGAACTGATCCTGAGCCAACGCGTGATGTGCCTAGAGTAGACCGGGGCGGCAACCACCTTCATGTCCCCACTTTCGATCGCCTGCGTCATCTCGACCTCGCCGTACCAGATGCGCGTCATGAGATCGAGCGTGGAGGTGATGTAGACGTCCGTCTCGAATCCGAGATCCGTGTTGCAGACCTCGACCTCGCCGTCACGCACATGAATGTAGTGCCTCGGCGAATCCTCCACGTCGGTGAGGTTGATCTGGATCGAGGTGTTTCCAGAGGGCAGCTCGTCGACATTGAGCCCGCCGGCGAAGTCGCGCGCGAGTCCCGACGCTGTATTCGCTTTGTCGGTCATGCCCTCTCGGGCATGCCGCATGCCCCATTTCCCCATCTCCGTCAGCACTGGAGCCAATGCTTTGCCCGACGGCGTCAGGAAGTACTCGTAGCGGTTGCCTCGCTCCGCGCGCTTGCGAATGACGAGACCCTGCGATTCGAGAGACCTCAATCGATCCCTCAGCAATGACGGAGAGATGTTGGGGATGAACTTCTGGATCTCGGAGTACTTCGTCGAACCGAAGAACATCTCGCGGATGATCTGCAGCGTCCAGCGCTCGCAGAGCACGGATGCTGCCATGGAAATGGGACACGCTTCGCCGTAGTCGTACATCGCCCGGTTCTCCGCTCGTTCCTTGCTGCCGATAACTTACTACAGGATCTGTAGTGAGTTGCTACAGATCCTGCCATTACGCCCTCCCCCGACACGCCGTAACGTGTTCGCCATGGCAACAGGTGAGCAAGCAGTGCGACCGAGGAGCCCCGGCGCGGACCAGAAACCCACACTCGAGATCGCGAGTAAGTGGGAAGCGGGGGAGACCGGCTGCGGCGTGCTCATCGTGGGCCTCAAACGCGAGATCCGCCGGATTCAGGCGGGTGAGCTGCTGCAGGTTACGGCGCTCGATGCGGTCAACATGACAACGCTGGAGAACAGAAAAATGGCTGAACAAAAGAAACTCGTAATCGTGAATTCCCGTGGCTTCGATGACGAGCGATCGTCGGTCGCTTGGAGCATCGCCAATACCGCGGCTGCGTCGGACATGGATGTCACCGTGTTCCTCGTCGCCGCCGGCGTCGATTGGGTCCGCAAGGGCGCAGCCGACGTCGCTCGACTCAACCCGTTCGATCCGACCATGAGCGACATGATCGGAAGCTTCCTCGAGAACGGAGGACGTATCCTCGTCTGTCCGCCGTGTGCGAAGGTTCGCGGGTACTCGGAAGAATCGTTGATCGAGGGCGCGACGGTCGCGGGCGCGCCCGTGATGCTCGAAGAGATCAACGCAGGCGCCGCAACGCTCTCATTCTGAGCGGATTCGAGGCCGGGAGCCGCGGGCTAGCTCACGAACGGGAAGAAGTTGATATGAGATGGCGGCGTTTCCTGACAGCGTTGACAAGCAAACACGGTGGATCGGCTACATGCCAGGACATATGCCCTGGAGGTTCGGTGAAAAGCTGCGAGCTCTCGGAGTACAGTTCGTCAACACGAAGGCTGACGATACGTGTCACACCGACCGGCGTCTGATAGCGGGCGCGAGTCCCAAGGCCGCCAACGCCTTCGGACAAATGGCCGCGCGCGAGCTACTGGCTAGCATTTCAGGGTAGCCAGGACCCAGGCCAGCACACAGCAAAGCTGGATTTAAGCCGACGACCTTCGGGTCAAGAGTTCACATGGAGCTTGGCGAATGCTTCGTCTCGTGAGAGGCCGTGCCCCTCACGAATCGACGCCATCGCGGCCTCGAGGCCGGCCTCTTGCTCGTCGGTGAGCTCGGGCGGCTCGTCGATCGGGACGAGCACGTAGCGACCCTTCTTGAGGGCTTTGAGCTCTTCGGGAACGTCGACGCCGTTCCAGTTCACGATGACGGCCATGGGCAAAGCATGCCTTCCTTTCTGCGTGGGTTCGAGGAGTGGGTTGGGCATGCTTGGTTATCGGCCGGCGGCGGAGTGGGTTGCGTGCTTTCGTTGGAATTCCAACAGGCCGCCCCGTAAAGTGCCTTCGGCACCACGGGGCAGGCGCGGCCTGTTGCGCTCAAGTCGCGAGGTTGGGGAGCGGTTTAGGGAGCCTCGGGATGCGCTTTGCGGCTTCGTAGAGGTCGACGGCGCGTTGGGCGGCGAGCCAGAACTCGGCGGTGGTGTCGAATGCGGCGGCGAGCTTGAGGGCCATTTCGGCGGTGACGGCGGTGCGGCCATTGACGATGCGGTTGATGACCTTGATGTCGCAGCCGAGGTGGTCGGCGAGGGACTTCTGGGTGAGGCCGAGGGGCTCGAGGTACTCCTCGTGGAGGATTTCGCCAGGGGTGGTGGGTTTGCGGCTGATCTTGCGTATCACGGTGCCGAGCTCCTTCAGTGGTAGTCGACGATGTCGACGTCGGCTGGACCGTTGGCTGTCCATCGGAAGGTGATGCGCCATTGGTCGTTGATGCGAATCGCGTGGAAACCGCGCATCCGGCCCTTCAGCGCCTTGAGGCGGTTGCCCGGCGCGTTGAGGTCCCGCAGTGAGCGGGCGTAGTGCAGGATGTCTAGCTTTCGAATCACGACTCTTTGAATGGAGGCCCAACCGACGGGCCCGGTGGCGGTTCGGTCTGCGAAGAAACCTTCGACCACGCGGCTCTTGAAGCTCTGAATCGCCACGCGGTTTATACCTTTCCATAGTATACCTTGCTTAGGTATAGATCAAGCAGAAGGCCATGGGGCTGCCTTGCGGTATCTGGCTGCGGTTTGGGTTTCGGCATCGATGGGATATCGACCGACGGTGACGGGAGGCGAAGGGTCGAGGGTTCCGTCGCCTTGGTCGTAGAGGCGGCATGAGCTTCCCTGGGGGTGGTTGGCGGCCACGTCGCGTTCGTCGATCAAGATGGTGGGCGAGCCATGGCTTCGCTTGGCTTCATTGCTTTGCTATG